>DQIO01000271.1 GCA_020793555.1 Methanosarcinaceae archaeon
TTTGATTTTATAATTGTGCCCTATGCCCTTCATAATCCGACACTTGAAAGTTGACGCGACACTAGTCGAGCGACATTATATTGTTGACGCGATACGAGTCTTAAGGATGGCTGAATAGTTACCTAACAAGATCACTACAGCACATCCCTCACAGGTCCAAGTATTAAATTCATATACTTTCCTGCCCCGCCCTTAAGATCTGCCGGATGAAGTTCACCCGAAGCAAACTTCTCCTCAAGTTCCTGCTGACTGTGGAATGTCATATTTCCGCCATACTTCTCAGGACGTTCAAAAACAACCTCATCATATCTTGGGAAAATATGATACTTGAAAAGATCAATGACCGGATTGTCCTCAACCACACCCGCAGTACAAAATGCCTTATTGAGTTTCTTTGTGACCGCCTTTTCCGTATCATCAACTGAAATGAAATTCTCACTTGAAGATGACATCTTCGTACCATCCAATCCAAGTAAGATCGGGGTGTGTATGCAGATGGGAGCCTTGTAACCAAATCCAGGCAGCCCTTCCCGCGCAAGCATGTGTATCTTCCTCTGGTCAATCCCCCCCACAGCCACATCCACGCCAAGCATAGCGATATCCACTGCCTGCATAATTGGATAGACCATCTGGGAAACCTTTGGGTCCTTCATCTTGCGCCCAACCTCATCCATGCTTCGCTTTGCCCTGTTGAGTGATGTTGCGCGTGTAAGTTTAAGAACATTCAGCATATAATCCGACCCAAGCTGGAAATCCGAACCATAAACAAAATTCGTATTCTCCGCATCAAGTCCAAGCGCAATAAAACACCGCTTATTATAATCTGCAGTCTCGCGAACCTCTTCCATAGTACCTTTTTGGTTTAAGTACGCATGCATATCAGCAAGCAGAACAGTGATCTCAAATCCGGCTTTTTGCAGGTCGATCAACTTATTCACAGTCAGGACATGCCCCATGTGTATCTTACCGCTTGGCTCATATCCCACATAAGCAGTAGGATGTTCCTTAGATGCCACCAGATCGTCAAGTTCCTGTTCCGTAACGATTTCCTGCACATTTCTTTTGATAAGTTCAAGTCTGTCCATGAGTTCACCGCTTGTATAACTGTATAGTGGTTTTAATTTGTTTTGGTTTAAAAATTTCAAATGATGAGTTCGTTCAAAAATGCATTTCCTTCATCTGAATTGAAGATCGGGACATTCCAGTTCTGGACTACTCTTGTACGCATGGATTCTGTTTCCACATTTTCTACCGGATTGAATCCGGAAATCTCATATTCTTCCTTGTTAATCACAATACCTCGCCGTTGCCATGCAGGAGTCTTCGCAAGATTTATCCCTCTCTCAAACAACAACTCATGCACACTGGCGGCTTTTTTCCCTTTCATCTGCGCCGCAGCCTCAACCTCACTTAAACCCTCAGACCGCAGTGTGTAATATCCGTATGAACTGATACAATTTCTCCATGCCTCACGCTGGCGCCATATCAGGTATTCAATTATCTGATCACTATTCAGGGGCACTATCCTTGAATCAAAAGAAATGGGTTCATCAAGATCGAGTAGCATCGTAAGGGCACTGCTGATATAACTTGGAATAATGGAATCGAGTTTCTCAACACGCTCATTGAAAGCAGTATCAGAGAACAGGAAATTCATCTCGTCCGAGAAAATGTACGCAAACACCGGACTCATGCCGCTTTTCTTGAAAAAAAGTTCGACGCTGTCCCCCATTGCAGATGCGAACCGCTCATCGTATGGCTTTTCAAAATCCAGACGTGAGAGCGTATTTTTAAAATTCCTGCCGTCAACGCGTATAATCACAGGCGGCGCGCAGCGCAGATCGGCATAGATCTCTCGCCTTTTCATAGTGTATAATTTATAGAATTATATCGTTTAAGTCAATTCGACCGGAAGGAGAATTTTCTCGTTATTTTTTTCTCGTTAATATTATTTATCTTCCGTCTCTTTAGGCGGACTGAACTTTTTAACAACATCCCTGATGATTACGATATCGCCAGTTGTTATAACCCATCTATATGGTATAATAACGCCTTTTGTAGGAACCTCAAATACCTCGCGATTTATATCTGAAACTGCAAGACCACTGATTTTTCGATCGGTTGCATTAAGTACAAGATCGCTGACCTTTCCTATGTATGTTCCCACATCTGTGTAAACGTTTAATCCAAATAATGATGTAATCTGTGCGCGCATGATATCCCTTGTGATCCTTGATTGTAATTACGTCTGAAAACTTTAATGTGAATTTACATACAAGACGTATGCTTAAGCAATATATAATTTATGAAAGGTTATGCATTATATATAACATTTTACAGTTGTAGTTTTGCAATCCCTTCTCGCACAGCAGCAGCGGAATTTGACAAAGCATTTGATTGCTCATCCGTGAGTTCAAGTTCGATGATCTCCTCAATGCCGCCCTTGCCCAATTTCACAGGCACTCCGAGATATACATCGCTCTCATTGTATTCTCCCTGCAAATAAGCCGCACAAGGAAGAACCCTTTTTGAATCCTTGACTACAGCCTCAACCATCTTTGCAACAGATGCCGATGGCGCATAGAACGCACTGCCAGTTTTAAGATACTCTACAATTTCAGCCCCGCCGTTGATAGTGCGCTGAACCAGTCGGTCAACAGCCTCCTGTGGCATCAGTTCAGACATGGGAATACCGTAAACTGTTGTGTACTCAGGTACTGGAACCATTGAATCACCGTGTCCACCAAGCACCATTGCGTCAACATCCCGCACAGAGCAGCCGATTTCCATTGCAATAAACGCTGCAAAACGGCTCGAATCAAGTACACCGCTCATCCCGAACACACGATTGTGCTCAAATCCTGTTGTTTTGAGTGCAACGTATGTCATTATATCAAGCGGATTAGTGACTGTAATAACTGTTGCCTTTGGAGCATATTCTGCAATGTTCTCACAAACCTCTGTTGTGATCTTGCCATTGATAGCCAGCAGGTCATCGCGGCTCATGCCCGGCTTTCGTGCAATTCCTGCGGTCATAACAACAACATCAGAATCAGCAATGTCTGCGTAATCGGTCGTACCAAGTACATCAACATCATACCCCATAACGGGAGCCGCCTGCATAAGATCAAGAGCCTTACCCTGTGGCAGACCGTCAACAACATCTGTCATAACTAGGTCGCCAAGTTGTAATTCCGCAAGACGCTGGACTGTGGTAGCACCCACATTACCTGCGCCGATAACTGTAATTTTTGTCATTTTTAAAACACCTTTGAATAATTATTTGTGGATAGTAAGGGTGGATATACTTATAATTGCCGCATGATTAACTGAAATTTTTTAATTTATTCTGGCGCTTAACAAATTGTGGGTTTTTTTGAGAGAATCATAAAAGTATATAGTCCATGAAATTTTGTTTATAATTTTTCGTATATGAGTATTATTATTGAGCTTAAACTGTCATAAGTGGCTGAATAGTTGCAATCAATTAATCAAAACAAATGCACTGCAGAAGCTTTGAATGCAATATAAACACGATTGCCACATACAAATTCCATATTCTCAAATGATTGTTTTGTTAATGCAACTACAAAAGGTGCGCCCACATCAACTTCTATTTTCGTAAGTGCGCCCATACTCTTAATCCTTATAATCTTGCCTACAAATGAGTTTCTTGCACTTGATTCAAATTCTGTTTTTGAAATAAAAATGTCTTCAGGTCTGATTGATGCCGCCACATCTCCTGATTTCAATGTGCTGGATACGATACATATTTCGTCTGTATGCACTTCAGATATGTCATTGTGCACAACCGATTTTCCCCTAAATATATTTTCAACGCCCACAAAATCTGCAATGAACTCTGAATTAGGTTTTCTGAATATATCATCAGGCACACCTACTTGGATAATTTTTCCATCTTTCATCACGGCTATTCGATCACCAAGAGAAAATGCTTCTTCAAAACTGTGTGTTACATGAATCGTAGTGGTTTTTGTTAGTCTGTGCATTTTCTTAAGCTCTTCCTGCAACCGCCAGGTTGTGCGAGTATCTAGTGCAGATAATGGTTCATCCAAAAGCAATACTTTCGGTTTTGTAATAACTGCTCGTGCAATTGCGATACGTTGCTTTTCTCCGCCACTCAAAGTATCTGGATACCGATTTAATAAATGTGAAACCCCTAAAAGATCCGTGATTTTATTCACTTCTTTTTTGATATCATTTTTGGCAATTTTTTTAAGGCGCAATCCAAAACCAACATTTTCTTCTACAGTTAAGTGTGGAAAAAGCATGTAATCTTGATAAACCATGCTAATAGAGCGATCTTTTGGAGAAACGTCTGTAACATTTATTCCACCTAGGAATATCTCACCACAATCAGGATGGTATATGCCTGCAATAGTTTCTATCAGGATGGTTTTTCCGGCACCGGTTGGGCCAAGTATAATACAATATTCTCCTTCGTTGATGTGTAAAGTGACATCATTCAGCTTAAATTCTCCTAAATCCTTGGATACATTTTCAATTCGTATCATCTGCATCACCTAATACAAATTAGCCATGTTCCCACGTCGCTCGAAAATGTATAAAGATACAATTGATATAATAATTAAAATAAATGCAGATGCCATTGCTAAATCAAGATCCCCACTTGACATATTTAGAAATAGGGAGATTGGTAACGTTTCGGTTTTCATTCTTGTTGCACCTGCAATCATCAGAGCTGCTCCAAACTCTCCAATTCCTTTTGACCAAGTTATTATTCCACCAGCCATAAGCCCGTTTTTTGCCATAGGAAGCGTTGTTTTCAAAAAAGCCTGCAATGGAGTACACCCAAGTGTCTGGGCAACATATTCATACCGAGGACTAATTCCTTCAAATGTAGAACGCATAATCCGTAGCATAAATGATATATTAACAGTGAACTGCGCGATGATAATTCCAAGTGGTGTGAATACAAACTGCAATCCTATATCTGAAAGATAATTTCCAAATGAAGTTGTACCAAAAAGCAGCAGAAGCCCGACACCAATCACAAGAGGCGGTAATGCAAGCGGCAAATCTACTATTGTAGTGATTAGCGTTTTTCCAAATAAATTATATCTTGCAAGTGCATAAGATGCGGGTATCGAGATTGCGATACACATCAATGTAGATATGATTGAAGTAACCAAACTTAACTTAATAGCAAATAGTATTTCTTTAGATACAATTACTGATAATAAGGTATTAGGATTTACTTTCATACTAATACATGTGATTATCGATATGATGAATATAGATAGAAGCAAGGTTATCGATATCGAAAATAGTTTAAGTCTTGATTCATTTTTCATGATTGTGCACCCCACATTTTTTGTGCTGATCTTGCTGTCTAACTTTTATATTTGTCATACAATTCAAACAGGAGTAAATGTAATCTAATTCATAGCTATATCTTCATTTACTGTATTTCGTTTGGATATGTTGTAAAACCATATTTTTCAAAAATTGTTTTCCCTTCAGGGGATGCAACAAAGTCTACAAATTTTGTTGAAATCTGTTTATTTTCTGTGAATGTCAGCGTACCTACAGGAATGATTTTTATTATGTTTTGGTTATCGGGTATTTCGATAATTTCAATTTCATCATTGTTTTCAATTAAATCGTTCCAAATGATACATGCATCTCCTTGATTCATGGATATATAAACAACAAGTTCATTTACGGTTGCTCCACGGGCAATCACATTTTTTTCTGTATCTTCAAATATTCCATTTTTCTCTAGTATTTTGTCCGTCAATTTACCAATAGCTGTTGCTTTGGCATCTCCAAGTATAATTTTCACACCTGGCATCGTAAAATCATACAGGGATTTTATATTGGCCGGATTTCCTTTCGGTACTGCGATTACAGGTACATGGTATGCGATAAGTTGTTCATAATCGGTAAATCCCTTTTCTCTTGCAATATCAAAATAATATGTTGCACCAGGCATGTATATATCACCTTCTTGCATGAGTTCCATCTGGCTCAGGAGTGTATTTGAACCTGCGTAATTGTAGATTACAGATACACCATTTTGTTCTTCAAAAAGTAATCCAATCTCATCCATTGGCTTTCTCATTCCTGCACCGCAATAAACAAGGATGGACTGCGATTGATTTGTCACTGAAGGTGTGAGGCCGCCAGCAGTTTTATCAATCGTTGCAGTCTGTCCAAGTTTTTCTTCAATGCACCCAGATGTGATTGCTCCTAAAAGAAGAATCACTATTAGGTAGGTTGTTGATTTATGCATTATGTTCAAATAGACATAATTCATAATAAAGTTTTCTATATTGCACGGGAGGTATTGTGCAACTATTTATCTTTTGGAAGGAAACAATAAAATACATATGAAACCCAATCTATTAAAAAAGTAATATCTCTATACTTATTCACATGATTATTGCCCATTACTACTTACCCATACTAAAAAATAGAGAGAAAAACCATGCTCACAAGCACATACATTCATATCCCCCATATTGGAAAAACAATCGAGCACAGAATATGGTCAAGCGGCATTAAAACGTGGTCCGAGTTCATTGAACAGCAGGACACGATACCCATATCTGCCGCAAAAAAAGAGACCATACTCGCGGGAATAGATGAATCCAACGACCGCTTAAATGCACGGGATTTTAATTTTTTCGCCAACGCACTTCCAAGATCGGAACATTGGCGCGCATACCGGCATTTTTCTGATTCGATTGCCTTTGTGGACATCGAAACCACCGGTTTGTCGCCAAACTACGACGACCTTACGGTCGTCGGAATATATGATGGAAAAGATGCGAAGACATATATTCGCGGTATTGACCTTGATGATATCGTTGATGAACTCGCAAAATACGAACTTCTGGTTACGTTCAATGGGGCACGTTTTGACCTGCCGTTCATCAAAAAAAAGTATCCACAGATCGAGTTCAACCAACTGCACATTGACCTGATGTATCCTCTCCGGCGCATAGGTCTTCGCGGCGGGTTGAAGAATATCGAGCATACGCTCGGAATATCGAGAAGTGACGAAACAACTGGGATCGATGGTTTTGAGGCAGTGCGTCTGTGGCGCAGATACGAGCGTGGAGAAAAGCATGCGCTTGAATTGCTGCTCGAATACAACCGCGAGGATATTGTCAATCTTGACACTATTATTGGGATGACGCATCAGAAATTTGTGGACAATATGTTTCTTAGCGCACTTGGTGAGTAGTGTTAAACCAATTCCAACCTCTTAGAGGAGTTTGGAAACGATGTATAAGTATGCAATCGAAATATTTTACAGTGAAGATGATGAGGGATATATAGCAGTGGTTCCTGAACTACGTGAATGCTCTGCATTTGGGGATACTGAAGAAGAAGCATCAGAAGACGTCAAGATTGCTATGGAACTCTGGTTGGAAACTGCAAGAATATCAGGAAAATACATTCCACAACCCCACGGAAAAGAATTTCTGTATTTGTATAGCTGATATTTTTTTGTGTGAAATTCAAATATATACGAATCGAAACCAATGCGACCGCCGTCAGGCGGCATTTTCCATAATATACTGTCGTGAAAAAGCTAAATCGTTAGTAAATATCTTATTGGCAATGATGGAATGCGGAAAGTGCGCGATAGTGATTGATACGGCATTAAAAATATCGAACATATCTTGTCGGTGCACCTTTGTGTTTAGCACAGGCGGTTGGTTTATCGAGTTTATGAGAAAAACGGCGCGAATGCACGCTTGCGGCACGTTCCCACGGCATGAATATGAAATATAAAATGGTTTTTAAGCGGAGTCATATTTGCAGATATGAGAATCGCAGGTTTGAGTTATGAATCATGGGTTTGGCGGCATCGGAACAATATCCGAAATATTCGATGGCGATGCGCCCCATCGGGCGCGCGGGTGTATCTCACAGGCGTGGAGTGTTGCTGAAGTGCTGCGCGCGTATGTTGAGGACGTTGTTAGGGGTGAGGAGATCGGTTAGGAAATACAGAACGTATTTTATGGTGTGTTATTTAATCCTTTCATCACTCTTTTTCAAGTGACCTCGCTTTCTCTACAAATGCCATAACAGTTACTACAAAGGTGGCATGGGCCCATGTAAGGGGACTGACACTTAAGGGACTCCCATCAAAAGGATTCAACTGCTCTGCCAGGATACCGGTTTCGGTTGCATGCTCTGTGACCCAGTCCAGAATTTCTCTCGGTTTTTGCAGATCATTGATGCTCTTTGCCTTCTGGATGTGCCACTGGGCTACCCAGAGGGTACATATATACCATGGATTGCCCGGGACAGTCTCAAAGTCATTAAGCTCTACCTGATGATACGCATCATTATAGAACCGGGCGATGCCCCCGACATCTGTCTTTACTGACAATTTGCTTTCTATGGCCTCCATAGTATTGACCACCCTGCTATCATCGGGAGGCAGCACATTGAACTGGGATACAGCATATAGGCTGGCATCTATCGTTTCATCTCTCGGATTGATGCTTCGCAGGAACCGCCCCAGCTTTTCATCATACAGGTGAGTTTCGATTCCCACTTTAATTTCCATAGCAGCCGTGCTGTATTTTATTGCAAGGTCATCGTCCCCGTACAATTCTGCAAACTTGGCCGCACACCTCAGGCCTGCATATACGGTCGAAGATGTATAGGTATGGACTGCCCTATTTTCCTCCCAAAGGTTGTAACTGGGTTTTGGAAGCCCGGTATCAGGATCTCGGTACCTTGTCATAAACTCAGCAGCCGGCTTCACTATCGACTCATAGAGCGGATCAATTGTCGTGATGAATCCGGCAGTTTTGTAATGATTCCAAAGTGCAACCACTATAAGCGCAGTGCTGTCTTCCTGTATGGGAAGCTGTGCTTGTCCCTCGAGATTGAGCCAGGGCATCCAGCCACTTGCCAGAGTGCCTGTAGGATTGTATTTCTGCAGGAAATATCCATGCTCACTGATAAGATCCTTACAGTATTCAAAAAACGTATGCACAATTCCGGAATATCGTGTCATATCCAACGACATGGCAATGAACGCACTGTCTCGCGGCCACATGTAACTATATGAATCCATGTTGAAACGTTCAAGGATATCACTGTCATTTGCAGCGATGATCGCACCATCATTATCGATCTGCGATCTTATGATAAGAAGACTGTGTTTGAACAGGTCTGCCACATTTGTAGGAAGGTCAAAAAAGTCATACTTTTCTTTATTCACCCATGAATGACCGTACTGCTCGACTTTTGCCATCATTCGCTCAGGGATTTTTTCAAGGACCATCTCATTGAGCCGCTTGACATCAGAAAATGTTTTCCCTGCTGCGATCCAGTAATATACTGTTTTTGTCTCTCCGGCTGCAAGATGTTGGGAAAACCTGACGAAACTATTCACTGCCCCTATCTGGATAGAATTCATGTTAAGTTCTGCCGACCTTATTAAACCGCATTCACTTTCCTCTTTGGGGCAGATATCATACTGGTCGAAGTGCGGAGAGCCATTAATAAGGAAATAGCGAGAGCGTTTGTAATGTATTATAGATTGCACTGCCGGATCATAGACACCTGTATCCCCGATCGGGTTCTCGTATAGTGTAATGTCATGGGAGAAGAGCAGATTCATCTCGACATCCTTTGTATCAGTGTTTTTTATTGCTATCTTGCGAATGAACACATTTTCGAAAGGATGCACACATTCGTTTAATCTCAGATCAATATCGAGCAGGTCGTTGCGGTACCAAGAGTCGGTTACCAATGTGTCTTTCTTATAACCAAGCTTGCAGCTCCAGTCATCCCCTATCTGGGATACCAGATCCAGGTTTTTCCCCTCAACCATCACTCCTACCCGGCAGTGGTGGCCGTTTACGTGGTTCTCATCTCCTACATGAGGAAAGTACATGTCCCGTATGCTCGCATTCCTGTCAAGGTTTACTAGCAGAGACCCATTTCCGACAACAAGTGGTTTTGGCATTTTATAACAACCTTTAACTAGATTAGTGCTATATTAACTAATAGTTATTAATTTTTAAGTAGGGGTTTTATTAATACATTGATCCTTGGGACAAATTAATTTTAAAATTGAATATGTTGCGGCGTTTTATTATTATATAATATCGTCATGCATCGGCATTTTTGTTTCTGGGTCAGTACATTGTACGACTTTATATACTTAATGTAAATGGAATTAGAACGAGTAGTTTATTGTGCAGAATTCTGCATAGGAAATAGAAGAATGATAAAAAAACAGCAAAAAGCAGATGAGATCAGTGTAGGTTTTCTGTCGTATGAATTTCCTCCTAAAATTTTTGGGGGGGTTGGAGTCCATGTTAGTGAATTGACCAGACATCTTGCTGAGAGTATCCAGCATGTACATGTTTTCACATCACATGTTGAAGGATTGAACAGCCAAAGGGCTGGAAGTGTGTATGTTCACAGGTCATCTAAACCTTTAGTAAAGTCATCGAACCGTTCCGGCAATTTGATTGAAAGTATAACAACAAATGGCAACGTGGCAGGGATGGGGGAGAATCACATTTCTGTTGAAAAACTTGACCTGTTGAATTCGCATGGAGGATTGATCCATGTGGCTGCAACACAAGCAATAAATACGACTCATCAGCCTCTGATGATGACGGCTCACAGTTCCGGGATCAACAGCCCAAATCCAAACGGGCCGAGTGTTGTTATGGAGCAGAATGGGGTTAGTGAGGTGGACAGGTCCATTGCAGTATCGGGATACGTGCAAAGGGAACTGAAACAGACCTTTGGTGTGAATGTATTGGATGGCCGGAAGGCAGGAAGTGTACCTGCACACAGGTTATCAAAACCATTAGTACCGTCATCGAACTATTCCAGAAAGGATCTTGAAAGAACAATGACAAATGTCAATGTGGCAGAGATGGTGGAGAAACACATTTCCAGTGAAAAACTTGACCTGTTGCATTCACATGGAGGATTGATCCAGATGGCTGCAACAGAAGCAAAAAATATGACTCATCTGCCTCTGGTAATGACGGCTCACAGTACTGAGATCAACAGGGTCAGGCCGGATAAACTCAGCCTTTTAATGGAACAGAATGTTGTGGGTGAAGTTGACAGGTTCATTGCAGTATCGAAATCCATGCGAACGGAACTGAACCGGACCTTTGGTATTGATTCTAACAAGATAACGGTCATACCCAACGGTGTGGATTCTGCACTCTTCAAGCACCAAAATGCCGATGATGTCCGCAGTAAATACCAACTTGACAACAGGTTTGTCGTGCTGTTCGTTGGAAGGGATGACCCACAAAAAGGTGCGAAACGCCTGGTTGATGCCGTGAAGGATCTTGCTAAGCAGATACCTGAGATAATGGTTGTGATGGTCGGCCAGAAAGATATCTATTCTGATAAACATATCCTCTGCCTCCCGCGTGTTAGCAGAAGTGAACTCGTCAAGTTATATTCCCTTTCCGATGTGTTCGTTCTGCCCAGTATCTACGAACCTTTCGGTATTGTCCTCTTAGAGGCTATGGCATGCGAGACCGCATGTATTGGAATCCGGACTGGCGGTATACCTGACATAATAGACCATAACAGAACAGGGCTTTTGGTAGAACCGGAAAATGCCAGAGGTCTTTCAGAGGCAATCTCCGATCTATACCATGACCCTGAAAAAAGGCACAGAATGGCCAAAAACGGAAGGAATAGAGTGGTCTCACACTTTGACTGGAATTCAATCTCGGCTAAGACCATTGGAGTATACAAGCAGGTACTGCATTAAAATTGTAAAATGAGTTCCGGGTTGCCCCATAAACGCGAGGGGCACATTTTCTACAAATATAATGAACATAAACCAAGTCGTCTGAATCAGAATAGCCACTATAAGTGAGATCTTATGGTCCCGTGGATGCCTCGGGAGGGGACAGTGTTCTATTCCTCTATTCCATCTTCCAAAAACAACTCACTCATACCGCAAAGCATCCAACGGCCGCATATTCGCAGCCTTCCACGCCGGATACATGCCGCTGGCAAGACTTGTAACAACTCCAAACAGCACGCCTGCAATGATGTACAAAAAGTTGGACGGCGCGAAAAAGTAGGAACTCTCCTTTAATATCAGGATATTTGCTAGTGTCATGTCAACAACACAATGTCGCGGAACAGAAGGAGTTAAGACATATGCAAAAAACGACGCGACCGCGCAAAAGCGCGGCACGTTTCTACACCATGAACGCGAAACACAAAACGGTTTTTAATCGGCGTCATATTTGCAGATATGAGAATTGCATGGTTGGGTTGTTGAGTTGTTGTGGGTTTGGTGGCAGTGGAATCCGCCGCCTGCGGCGGAAACGGAT
>DQIO01000270.1 GCA_020793555.1 Methanosarcinaceae archaeon
CACCGGTTGGCGGGCGTTTGTGATAGGTTATGGTCAAGTTCTCGGTCTCTATTTCAGTATGAGACCATGATTCGGAATTCAGTTTACTTGTCGATGTCGATTTTGAACCGGTGCCGGTGTCATAATTGGTGCGGTATATTTTACCGGTCATATTCACCGGATCCCTGTAACCCACAAAAGTTCTCCAACTATATGTATAAGTATAATCATAATTGATCGACCATGTTGTCTTAATATTATAATTAATACCATACCTGATAAGCCAATCAAACTTGTGTTTTTCCCAATCCAGATAACCATCTGTACGTTGAAAATCAGTTATGTTGTCACCACCTGCATAAGTGTAGTATGGGGTTGCTTTTGTATCCGTAACATCCACTGAATTTAAACTAACCGAAACATCGGTAATTCTCCATGACACCAAATTATATCCGGGTAACGAGATTCCTGGATTTACTGTTTGTGAATATGAGTTCGTCTCAGAATCGCTCCAGTCATATGACGATACAAGTGCACCTGTATGCTTTCCAGATACCGCGTATGACTCACCCCAACTAACAGTATGCCCGCCATACGAAACCGAGCCTGAACTTGCCGATATGTCCGGGTCGGATTGTATTATATTATCAAAACCATCCCGTGTGATCTGTACCTGCACGTCCGCCTTATACATCTCATTCGTGATATTATGCAGCAGGTCAGGATGGTCTGCCAGCCATTCAACACGGTCATTGAATACCCAACCGTCAAGCACACCCTGAGTATAATCGGATGCAGCCACAGTTATTTTGGATTCATCGGAAACCTGCGTGAGTGTCGTGCCTGAATCAACCATGGAATCA
The DNA here is from genome assembly GCA_020793555.1 of Methanosarcinaceae archaeon. Lineage (GTDB taxonomy): Archaea > Halobacteriota > Methanosarcinia > Methanosarcinales > Methanosarcinaceae > Methanovorans. The sequence goes on from DQIO01000270.1 coordinate 843, forward strand.
TTGATTCCGCCTTCCACATCGATACTGAAGGACTTGTCGGCTGCCAGATCGTTGAATGTGGTCGTGAGATTGACCGACTTTTCTGCATCGTATGATCCGGCATCACCACGCACGTCCTGGTACAATACCTTGCCGTTGTAATAGGTGGTGAACATCAGTGCCCACGGGTCTACCGAGTCGAATATCTTCTTTTGTGCATAGACCGTGCCTGCGTTTATTGCGCTTGCCAGCGCCGGGTTTGTGAGTATGTTAAGCGGACCTTTTGCGTAATGCTGCCACGGGCCGTATGAAAAGGTGCGTATGTTTGCGGCGCCCATTACGATGTACTGTGTGGAACCGCTGTTAAGTTCGGTCTCGTATTCGGTCGCAAGTTCTGCCAGCAGGGGTTCCCGGGATGTGATGAGGGATGATATTGTGGTGGTGTGATTGGTGGTCTCATTTGTTCCAAGGTCAACAAGTGTATAGTTGAGGTCCTTGATCGTGAATGTGTAATAGATGGTGTAGACCTTGTTAGTGGGGTTGATCTCGCGGTCAAGCGTGCCGTTAATTTTTCGTATGATGATCTGTTCAGGTTTGATATCCGGCTCAACGTTGATCGCGTACTGGTAGAATGTATGGAGGTTGTGCTGGTAATTGCCTGCTATCAGTTTGTTCAGGTAGTCGGCTGCGATGTCCTTGACCGGACTCGTGCCGATGGTGAACCAGTCTGTGGCTTTAGTATCATTCCCGCATTTGAGTTCAACTGATCCGTAACCGGCCGATGCCGAGTCAGGAATAGTGATGAACTCATCAAAACATCCATTATTCCAAGTGTTTGCAGCTTCGCCGTAGTCGATCGTTTCAAGTGGCGTGTCGGATGAGTCGCGTAATGTGAGAGTTATGTTCTTGTCCGTGTACAGCTCTAGAATGTTAATTGGGACATACGGCAGTTTGATGCTGATTCGTACCGTGTCGCCGGGTTCGAGGTCGCGAGTGGCGACCGTGGCTGAATATCCGTCCTGCGACATCTGTTCGACCGATGTGCCCTCCGGCTGGATGATGGGGTGCTCGCCCTGCCATTTGAGAGCTTCCATGCCTGCGTAGTTAAGGCAACGGGAGAGGTCTGCGGCTGCGAAGTTGGTGGCGGTTTGTTTTGGGTTGGTAAGGTCGGTGTCGTATATTGTTTGCGCAATTTCATAATCCATTTTTACAAAATAGACGGATGTGAGGGTTGCTCCGAGGACGATGAAGATGCCGATGACGGCGAAGGGGATGTAGGCGTCGGTGTTTTTTAGGAGAGATGTTTCTGTTTTTTGCATGCTGTGATTGGCCATCCATTTTTTTGTATAATACCACTTTGAAGTGGATTTTATGAAGGGGGTGAAATACTTAAGGGTTTTGATTTTATTTTGTTTGATTTTTATTACGACTAAGAAAAATTGTGAAATAATAAATAGGTGTGGCTTTATTTGTTATAAATACAAAATCAAGAGGTCTAAAAATTGCGTATTTCGATAGTCATTCCCACATACAACGAAAAAGAAAACCTACCTGAATTGATTAATAAGATTTTCAATGTTTTTGAGAAGAATCAATTAAATGGCAATGTTATTATTGTGGATGATAACTCGCCTGATGGCACAGGACACATTGCTGACCAACTTTCAAAAAAAGACCATAGAATACAGGTGATCCATAGAAAAGAAAAACTTGGGATCGGAACTGCGCATATCGCCGGATTTAAGCATGCAATCGAAGTAAACCATTCCGATCTGATCTTTTCAATGGATTCCGACCTCTCGCATGATCCAAAATATCTGCCGAATTTCATTGAACTGCATGAGAACGGATGCGACGTTGTAGTGGGTTCCAGATATGTAGAGGGAGGAGGTGTTGTAAATTGGGGATTGTACAGGAAAGCTGTTAGTAAAAGTGCAAATCTACTGGCAAGTACATTACTTGGGGTCAAAGTTCATGATATGACCACAGGTTATCGGTGCTATGACAGAAAGGTGCTTGAGAAACTAGACCTCGATTCCATCAGATCGAATGGGTATTCCTTTTTAGAAGAGATCTTGTTCCATTGTAACAATGAAGATTTTAGTATTGGTGAAACACCCATTATATTTGTGGATCGAACTCATGGAAAATCGAAATTGTCCAAAAATGAAATGGTTAAGTTTTTCCTTACTATTTTGAGGTTGAAATTCAAACGATGAACTTACGGTACATAAAAAAACAGTATTTGTTTAGCTATCTAATTCGCCATCATTGGGCTTGATTGATCAAATTTGAGATCATCATATTATTTGTTTGAATGTTCTTGTTGCCATCGTTTTTGAATATAGGTACTTCGATCATTACCGAATTTGGACATAATGATGTGGTCGCTTGCTATCGATTTATTGATCTAAACAAATACAAAAAATATTTATCGCACACACCACTGAACTGTTATTCTTTTCTAAACCTTTGGCGCTGTAAATATATAAATACCAGTCACCTGATTCACAAAAGTTGCATTATTTTGCAGCCATCTAACTGCTGAACCATCAGGGTTTGCTGCACTTATGTCCCAAGTGACCATGAACCATACCCTCCCATGTTTCTCTACAAATGAAGATAAACCACTTTCCGAATATGGTGGATTTACTTGATATGTCCCATCTGAACTGTTGTCGTAATAATATGTCAATGCCTGAAACATATATCCAGGTAGCGTTGCGACTGTATCACCTGACTGCGTCAAACCTTCAATATAATCACTTGCAACTCTCCAATCGTTTTTTTGCGGTACTGAATAATACTCCGTGATAAGCGGGAAACTTATCAGCAAAAAAAGAAGTGTAATAATGGCTATAGATGTGTGCCTTTTTTTAATAGTGTCTTTACTCGGACTGCTGTTAGATGAATAGAGAGTATTTGAAACAGCAGTTATTCCACGCGCAACCAGTATCAGATAAGCCGGCAGCAAAAATAGAAGGTATCTCGGACTGAATGGCATTTTGGCAGCAAGGATGTAACTTGCAGTGAAAGGTATAGCCAGATATAGTCCCAGAAATGCGAACTGGTCCTTTTGGTGCAGAGCAATTGCAACCAGACCGATAGCAAATAGCAACATGAACAGATACGACGTTTTCGGTTCACGAGTACTAAAGTGTATCAGCATTGTCGGTATAAAACTGAGTGATTGCCCAATTCCCCATGTGGGGGCAGACGATGTTCTTGAAAGTGATTGCGCCACAAATGGAATGAACAAGGGTAGAATAGATATAAAGAAAGCACCCATGCCAACAATAAACATTCGGACATTTTGCCAGTCTTCCACAGAGATCTTACCGATTTTTATGGACGGCACTGCAACTTTTGCCCATATATAGTAAACAACTTCAGGGATGAACACGAAAATTGTGTAATAATGAGTATAAAAAGCAAGCGAGGACGAGACTGCGAAAAACACCCAATCCTTTTTTGAATTCGTTTTGGTTGCACAGTAGAAAAAATACAGGGATGCCAGTGAAAATAAAAGCATCTGTGCGTACATTCGTGCTTCCTGGGAATACCACAGGTGCATCATCGAGATCGAAAGTAGAAATGCACTTATTATGCCTTCCTCTTTTCCGAACAAACGCTCACCCATCGCATAAATAAGTGGGATACTTAAAATTCCGAATATTGCAGACGGGAACCGCAACGAGAATTCACTTGAACTGAAAAATGTCATGAAATGCATTACTACCATATGAAGTGGTGCTTGTGCTGCATCTACAGAAGTGCGCCATGTGCCTAAAATTGTATCTTGAATATATGAATAGCTTGCACCTTCATCCAACCATATCGATTGAGTACCAAGATTGTGGATGCGCAAATATGCACCAAGAAGAGTTATTGCAGTCAAAATGAGCAAATACTTATCAGAAAGTATCTTTTTGTGGAATGGTGCCGGTGCAACATCTATTTCTTCCAATTTTTGCTTTTGGATTGTTTTGTTTATTTTTTTATTTGCCTTTTTTGATCTGCCACCCATATTATCGACCCACCTAGATGCATAGTAAAAATAACAGGACTTAATACAGATAAACATGCATCTACTGCCATAAACGTTTACACAAGTAGTATTTTTACATAACTATTTAATAATATCGGATTTATCATTATATCCACTCAGGAATAACATTTATTCAATTTTGGATGATATTCAATGAATGACAAAAACCCACTGAATACCCACATCCTTCTAAACAAAAAAACGATCATTTCATTTATCGTTTCCTTTGCGATCCTTTATTTTCTAATAAAAAATATAGACATCAATGGTGTGATCGCAGTATCCAAAAACCTGGATATATCCATATATGTTCTTGCGATTGTAGTACATTACTCATCTTTTTATGTTCGGGGATTGCGATGGAAAAAACTGCTGAATACAATACAAATACGGGCTAGCACTCCTGCACTTACAGAAATGGTATTCTTATCATGGTTTGCCAACAGTATTGTTCCCGCAAAGATTGGGGATGTGTACAGAAGTTATTTGCTTAAGAAATATAACAGCGTACCAATATCAACTTCACTTGGCACCATAGTGGTAGAACGTATATTCGATATAGCGGTCCTGCTGATATTATTAAGTGTCAGTGGAGCAATTCTTTTTAAAGACAAAATACCCGGACAGATCCTGCAATCCCTTGAGGTCGGGTATATCCTGCTCGGACTTGTGATATTGGGACTGGTTTTACTGAAGGTTTTCAAAGACCATATTATACGGATAGTTCCAAACAAATTCGTCGTAATTTTTGAAAACCTGCACAGGAGCGTATACGATTCGTTTTCAAATACCAGCACCTTTGTGAATGTGTCAATCTTGACAATCGTTTCATGGTTTTTGGAATCCGGACGGTTCTTGCTTGTCACAAGAGCACTCGGAGTAGATCTGGACCTGCCTGTAATCATCTTTGTTGTTCTGGCGGCATCGCTATTGACCGCGATACCACTGACACCTGCCGGTCTTGGCGCTGTTGAAGTATCTATAGTCGGCATCCTGGCGATCATGGGAATTGACACTGCTGTCGGCACATCAATAGCATTGCTGGATAGGTTGATCAGTTACTGGAGCATACTTGCTGTTGGTGCGATAGTGTATGCAATTAGCGACAAGACGTAATAGATAATGAAAACATGATTGAAATAATAACACAATCGAACATTCACAAGCAATTAATATATGCTAAGTTATATAAGAAATATCATATATTTGAACTTGTAATATCCAAATTCTATTGATGTTAGTTTATAACTCATATTCATAAAGGAGCTGAAACCCATAAAATCCATAATCCTCGCAGGTGGTTCAGGTACACGTCTTTGGCCGCTTAGCCGCGAACAGTATCCAAAGCAATTCTTGAAATTAGGCGAAACATCATTCTTCCAGGACACATTTCTCAGATGTCTTGAAGTATCGGAGATATTAGACATATTTGTCGTAACCAATGAGTTCCAGAAGTTTTTCGTGATCGGGCAGATCAAAGAACTCGAATACGACATCCCGATCGATAATATACTTATAGAACCCGTGGGAAAAAATACCCTTCCAGCAATCTGTTTTGGAATGCGCGAGATTGTAAAAATATCCGGTCGATCCGTTGTGGGGGTATTCTCATCCGACCACATACTGGACAAAAGTGCAATGGAAACGATCAAAAATGCCGAGACATTGGCATCAGACCACCTTGTAACATTCGGAATTGTTCCAAAGTCCCCTCACACAGGATATGGATATGTAAAACCTGCTGAGGCGCTTGGTGTTGGTTATAAAGTATCGGAATTCAGGGAAAAGCCGGGACTTGAGGATGCTAAAAAATATATCGAAGAAGGATGCCTCTGGAACAGCGGGATGTTTGTTTTCGATACTAATGTGTTTTTTGCCGAACTGAAAAACCATGCACCTGATATTTTTGATGCATTTGACATGTATGGTAAAACATCAGACATTGTAGAAACTTACAATCTCCTGCCATCAGTCTCGATAGACTATGGGATCATGGAAAAATCGAATAAGGTGGCAGTCGTCAAACTCGACCAAAAGTGGAGCGATCTTGGAAATTTCAATGCTATATATGATGAGTTTGAAAAGGACGGAAATGGAAATGTTGTGTACGAATGTGACGGTGTCCTGATCGATTCGACTGACAATTTGATATACTCAAAACCCGACAAGATCGTATCATTGATCGATGTCAACGACATGGTAGTGGTGGACACCCCTGATGCCCTGCTTGTTTGTCCGCGAGAGAGCAGCCAAAAAGTGAAAGATGTCGTGACTGCGCTTAAAGACTGCAATGATGAGAGGGCATACCTTCACCAGACTGTGTACAGACCGTGGGGTTCATACACGATACTTGAGAAGGCGGACAGGCACAAGATCAAGAATATCATGGTCATGCCTGAAAAATCACTGAGTCTGCAAATGCACCACCACCGTAGTGAGCACTGGGTTGTTGTGAAAGGGATGGCATGTGTGCAGGTCAACGGAAAAAAGTCATTCCTGCGGCAAGGCGAGAGTTCTTTTATACGGGCAGGAGAGAAACACCGGCTTTCAAACCACGGGAAGATACCGCTTGAGATCATTGAGGTGCAACTTGGGGAATGTGTTGATGAGGGCGATATTGTTCGGTTCGATGATGATTATGGACGGGTATGATCAATAGAACATTCCTATACGGCAATTGTGTAAACTTGAAGTCAAATGAGATTTAAATTCATTGAAAGGTATTTATTATGACAAAATCAGTACTAATTACAGGAATAACAGGACAGGACGGGTCATATCTTGCGGAACTCCTTCTTGAGAAGGGGTACGATGTTTACGGCCTTATCAGGCGGTTGAGCACACCTAACATATCAAGGATCGAACAGATCCTCGATGAGATCGAACTTGTCGAAGGCGACCTTACAGACCAGTCCTCACTTGATAATGCAATGCGCACAGCGCAACCGGATGAAGTGTATAATCTTGCAGCCCAGTCGTTTGTTGGCACATCATGGAATCAACCGGTGCTGACCGGAGATGTCAGTGGACTTGGTGTTGTCCGTATACTTGAAAGTGTGAGGCACCAATGTCATGATGCCCGCGTATACCAGGCTTCTACGAGTGAGATGTTTGGCAAGGTTCAGGAAGTTCCCCAGAGTGAGACCACTCGTTTTTATCCACGTAGCCCATACGGTTTTGCAAAGGTGTATGGATATTGGGCATGCGTGAACTATCGCGAGAGTTATGACATGTATTTGTCCAATGGGATACTTTTCAACCATGAATCCCCGCGCCGGGGGATTGAGTTTGTTACCAGGAAGATTACGGACAGTATTGCACGCATCCATCACGGGCTTGCATCGGAACTGCGGCTTGGAAACCTTGATGCTAAGCGCGACTGGGGTTTTGCAGGTGATTACGTGGAAGCCATGTGGCTGATGCTCCAGCAGGATGAGCCTGATGATTTTGTGATCTCAACAGGTGAAACACATTCTGTGCGCGAGTTTGTGGAACTTGCATTTTCCGAGGTGGGACTTGACTGGGAGAAATATGTAGTTGTTGACCCGAAGTTTGTGAGACCGACTGAGGTTGAACTATTACTTGGTGATCCATCCAAAGCCAAACGTGTACTTGGATGGGAGCCGAAGGTCAAGTTCGAGGAACTTGTGAAGATGATGGTCAGGGCGGATGTTGAACGGATTTCAAAATAATCGAGGAAAAATATGGACCTAAACGGCGCATCAGTACTGGTGACAGGGGCTACTGGATTTGTTGGCCCATATCTTGTGCAGGCACTTTGTAGAAAGGGTGCGCGGGTAAAGATATTGTCCTTAAGCGAGGGTGATGTTTCTTCGGATCTGCGTGCTGCTGATCTGGAAATTGTAACAGGAGATATTACAAAACCTGAAACGCTTGATTTAGTTACAAAAGGTGTAGATATTGTGTTCCACCTTGCTGCAATAGCGAATGTGGATTATGCAATACAAAACCCTGTGAAAACGTATGATGTGAATGTTCGAGGCACACTGAATCTTCTCGAAGAGGTGCGGAAATATCAGGTAAAGAAATTCGTGTATGTCAGTTCATCCCATATTTATGGAATACCGCAGTACATTCCAGTGGATGAGAAACACCCAATCGCGCCGCGTGAACCATATTCAGCAAGCAAGGCTGCGGCCGAGAATATTGTGAACAGTTATTCCAATACATATGGAATTAATACCGCGGTCGTACGACCTTTTAATATATATGGACCGGGGCAGGATGAGAGTTTTTTAATCCCTTCTATTGTAAAACAGGCGCTTTATGGTAATGCTATAATGGAAGTTGGGAATCTTGAACCTACCCGGGATTTCACATATATCACTGATATAGTGGCTGGTTTTTTGAAGATCGCTGAATCCGGATCCGGAGTATATAATATTGGATCCGGAGTTGAGGTGAAGGTCGGCGATGTTGTTCATAAGATCGTAGATATTATTAATCCTGATATTGAAATTCGGCCTGTTGTTGACAGGCAGCGGTCCGGTGGGGTGGAGATACCGCGGTTGTGTGCGGATATTTCGAGGTTGAAGGGGATTGGGTGGGAACCTAATGTTGGGTTGGATGATGGATTAAGAAAAATGATCAATATGATATAATGTTCTTAATAATATGATAAAATGTGGATTGGATGAACTGCGCGCGCTTTGCGCGGGATGGATGTGTTGGGATTGTTGATCTTAATCGTTATACCCCGCAGCTCTGCTGCGATTGGGTGTGCCGTCGCAACGTTTGACCGTTGGCTGAACCTGTAACGAATAATCCACCATGGTTTTGTGGCACTGGTTATATATACTCATATAGATTAATTTATAGCGGTATAAAATGTTTCTTGAACACGATCGTCTCAAAGATTTGTTTTTAAATGATAGATTCATCATTTCAAATCATGCAAGGATCAGGATGTTTCAAAGAAATATATCAACTGCAGATATCAGGGAAGTAACAAGCCGTGGTGAAATTCTAGAGGAATATCCGGACGATGAGCCATGTCCGGCAGCATTGTTCTTGGGATTTCCAAATGGACGTCCCTGCCATGTTGTAGTAGCGCAGTGCGAGGATCATGCAAGGGTCATAACTGTTTATTCGCCTGAAAAAGAGAAATGGATCGATTATAAGGTAAGGAGAAGTAATGATGAAACCTGATAGATGTACTTTCTGCAAAGGAAAACTTATTGAAGGCAAAACCGAATTCGTAGTGAAAGTTGGTGAAAAGGTACTTACTGTTAAAGATATTTCTGCATATATCTGTGAAGAATGTGGTGAAGCTTATTATACACCGGAAGTGTCGGAAAAGATCGATCAACTCATGAAGAAATTCCATGAATCTACACTGCTTATGCATCCGGTTGCAGCAGGTGAGTTGAGTTTGGGCGAAGCGGTGGCATAGTAATTATGATCGAACATGAAATGTGAGATATTTGCGTTTGATCAGAACCCAACCTCGCGCCCGCTTTTCACTGACTCCAGCGCCGCTTCTGCCATTTTCACGGCGCTCAGACCGATTTTCCCGTCCGATATCGGGGTCGAACTGTTGTTCACGCACTTATAAGATTAGTATACAAGATGTTGCATAATTATTAATATTAAGCAATCCAGTTTCAATAAAGAGGCAAGATAATGACAGCTTATGCAGTTGACTACAAAAGAAAAGCAATTGAAAAATTGGACCTCTTATCACCAAGTAGATTAAAAGTGGTTCTTGATTTTACCGAGGATTTCTATTGAAATCCTCTATAGAATATCTCGAACAAAAAGAAGACCTTGATGCTACTCTGAAAATTGTGGCGGATGAAAATTCAATGCGAAATCTAAGAGCAGCCGATCAGGCATGGGAAGCAGGAAGAGTGCAGGAATTCACTTCATGGAACAAAGTGAAGCGCCATGTATGAGATTATTCTTTACGATCGAGCGGTGAAGTATACTAAATATGTTACAAAATTATGCATCACTTGGCATTAAGCAATTGCAGTTACACTCACATTTCCAATGACAAATTCCTTATTAATTTGTATCTCTTGAAGATCTTCTTTTAGAGCTGTTATGTGAACCTCGATTGCTTCTTTCATATTTTCCATTGTTTCTTCCACAGTTTCGCCTTGGGAAAAACAACCGGGAAGTACCGGAACCTCTCCCCAAAAACCTCCATCTTCGTCTTTATAAACCAATACAGTATATTCCATGACATTCTCTCCTATTTCATCAATTTCTGAAAATCTTCTACTGTCAAGCCGGATTTTTGAATGGCTGCTCTGAGCAAGCCAACTTTCAGGTCACTTGAACAAGGTAATGTGAGAATCTGACCGTTCGGCATCTTTATATTAATATGATCTCCTTTGCCTTTTCGTATGATGCCTCCTGCTTTTGTAAAAGCTTTTATTGCTTTTTTGCAGTTGATCCTCCTAAGTTGACCCACGTATATTCTCCTTGGTTTGTTTTATGTATTTACGTAATACATAGTCTTTTTTGTGTATTTATTATTTTCGTAGTATCCTTACAAAATGACGGAAAATAACCATACAAAAAAATAGATTGCTTGATATAACACATGCGATGATTAACCTTATTCTTTGATCTGACAGATTATTTGTTGGCGTGTGATTTTATGATGTGTAGTGTTTCAGGATGATCTTGAAAGGCGCATATTTGAGTATTATGCCATGCAAGCTTTATATTTTTGATTACTACTCGTGCAAACTGTGTTTTGGTTGCCGATCTTGCCGGGTCTTTTGGATCAGTGTGTCGAGATGATATTTGTGCTTCTTTTTGTAGGTCATGGAACGTGCCGCGCTCTCGAGCGGGATTGTAGCACATCTTACTAAAACCCAACCGTCCACCCGCTTTTCACTGACTCCAGCGCGATTTGTGTGATTTGGTTGTCGGTGCTGCATTGTTTTTTGGGTTTGGTTTGTTGAGATGAACTTTGTGCTTCTTTTTATGGGTTATGGGGTCCACCGCGCTCTTGCGCGCCATGACAAGAAGTTATATCACAAATTGCCTCACGGTTACTCCTTCCATTTGGAGTAATCCTGCTGTGAGATGCGTCAATGGTAACGTTGGGGTTTTAAGTTCACAGGATAACTCGGAAAAACCCGAAAGTCCAATTCGGCTTAACTGCAAGGATAAGGAAACTATGAA
>DQIO01000269.1 GCA_020793555.1 Methanosarcinaceae archaeon
AGTGATTGATACGACATTAAAAATATCGTACATGTCTTACACCTTTGTGTTTAGCGGCACTGTCCCATTTTCCAGTTATTTTTAAGACGCTGATTCACGCAGATTTACGCTGATTTAAGGTTGCATCTGCGTTAATCAGCTGTAAATATGCGTCTAATATAATTGTTGAAATCACTGGATTTTGGAATTGTGCCGTGTTTAGCACAGGCGGTTGGTTTATCGAGTTCATGAGAAAAACGGCGCGACAGCACGCGTGCGGCACATTCCCACGGCATGAATATGAAATATAAAATGGTTTTTAAGCGGTGTCATACTTGCAGATATGAGAATCGCAGGTTTGGGTTATTGGGTAATGAGTCATGGGTTTGGCAGCAATGGAATACGCCGCCGGACGGCGGGAATTGATGCTCCGTTTTCTTTGATATAGGTTAATTGCTATGCGGGGTTTGAATTTTTGAAATGTGCATCGACATTTTATCACTCACTTTCCAGAGGTATATTTTGAGAACAAATCTTTTTCCTAAACATTGGATAATGTCGGATGATCGTGGTTTTCTAAATTATAAAACAAATGATTCGGAAAGTGAGTTATCGAAACCAGCTATACAAATACCAAAGATGTAATAAAGAACTGAATATATGTATTTGCTGACAATTAACAATAAAAAGTGCTGCCTGCGGCGCTTTTGGACTGCAAACCAGAATTACAAAAGCAGGAATCGAAATGATAACTGCTGCCCGACAAGATCCACATTTTTGTTATTCTTGCAATTAAGGGGTATATACGAACAAATACAAAATATATATTGCATCGAATTATACCAGATGCTCAATATCCGAAAAATCAATAGGTGAAGTTGCATCAAGAGATATCGGCGTTATCGAGATGTGCCCTTTTTGCATAATCGCATTTACGTCAGTGCCTTCTTCCTCTTCGCGAACAAGGTCGCCATCAATCCAGTAATATGGTCTGCCGCGTGGATCATGGCGCTCTTGTACAGATGTTTTGAATATTTTACGCGCAAGACGTGTTATTTCAATTTCTGTATCATTCTCTGCAAAGTGAGGGATATTGACATTTAGCAGGTCAACATTGTCCGGCAGTCCATGTTTTAAAACATTCTTTGCGATCTTGTTGATGACTTTGATACCAACCTCAAAATCATGCTGGTAATCCCGCAGATCATCGAATTTTGCACCTTCTTCAGTGACTTGTATTGATGCTGCGATGGCTGGTATTCCATAACTTGCGGCTTCGAGTGCCGCACCGATCGTGCCTGATGTTGTAATTGTATCTGTGCTGATGTTTTCTCCTATGTTAAAACCGGATAGCACGAGGTCGGGCATTTGTTTCATGATCGTAAATATTCCTAAAATTACGGAATCCGTAGGCGTACCGCCAACAGCATATGCTGTGATGCCGTCAATGTTTGTTTTGTTAATTCGAAGTGGCTCAAATATCGATATTGACCGTCCAACACCGCTTTGTTGCATTGCAGGGGCTGAGATAGTGACATCCCCAAGGTCTGCTACGCTTCTATATGCTGCACGGATGCCTGCGGCATAGACGCCGTCATCATTTGTGAGTAGTATTTTTGGAGCCATGGATTATATCCATTGTTCTTTGGTGTATTATAATTAATTGGATGAATGTTTGGAACCGGTTTAGATTTATGAGACTTATATGGAATGTGTGTGAAGTGTACACAACCATCGTAAAGCTAATAAACAATAAATGTCAATTACATTATATCTTAACAATGTGGTGCATAAATATGGTAGAAAATGATGAACTTGAAGAAATGATGATGGCTGCTCCATCTGCTCGCGAAATCAAAAAGAATGACCATGTGATGCTGAACAAAGCGGTATCGCATCCATTGCGAAGAAAGCTTGTAAAATCAATAGGTGTGTTTGGTAAAACAAAAGATGACATTCAGGGCGAGATTGACATTGATGATGCATCGTTTAAGTATCAAACTGAGTTTCTGGTGAATGGGACCTTTTTAAAAGTCGAAAATGGTCTTTATAAGTTGACCGACAAAGGTCTTGACCTGCTTGCAAATATCAATTAGGATTTGAATTGGTGGTTTTTTAGTAATTAGGAAAGATAAGCCCCCATTGTGGTAAAACACAGGCACAACGGCTTGTAATATCTGATGTATTGAGGTAGAGAAGATGCAATATCCGTGCAACAGTTATGTCCGCTGGTAGGAGGAATTATTTGTGGCACGGATCTTACACATATTAGTTTAATTGAAACCAAATGTTAATTGATGCATCTCACGTTTCTAACAACTGTTTTACACGTTTGTTTGCCGGTTCCACATCGATAGTCTCGATGAACTGTCCACCGTTTTTTTCATAAGCTTCGATCACTATAGTTGTATCTTCTTGAATATCATCAATAATCGGATCGCAGAGGTATATTTTTAGGCCTCCACTATTGTCCATAAATACTGATGGGACTATACCTGCATTTTCATAATCTTCAACTGTTCCTCTAAATATCATAGACATGTATCGTACCATATTCATAATTATCACCTAATACCACCATTGCATGAACATGCATGTAAACCGGATGGCCACATCATTCCATGTTATGTATGCAACCCATGGTACTATATACATAAAAGCAGCAACATTCAAAAAAAAGTAGTACTTGAGCCGTATGTAATATGCTTATTATATGCAAAGATTGTTCAACAATTCAAAATCAGAAGAAACATTCATGACTCATGGGGACACCCACGAGCATGGAAATTATAGTATGTTCATACCCAAAGAGAGATGGATTAAGTATTTAAATCGAAAAATAAGCACGAAAATTGTTACTTACAGTAATTGTTAGACAACTTCAGGAATAAGAAATGTTTTTAAACATTAGAGCGATTACGTGGTAATCAAAATATAGATTATAGATACAAGTGCATATAGTTGGAGTTATTATGCTCGAAGATGAATATCAACTTGATTTTTTCTCAAATAACGGATTTATTCGGAAGCAATGCCAGAAATGCGGTACATTTTTCTGGACACGTGATCATGACAGAAAAACATGCGGGGATGCTCCTTGCGATCCATATTCATTCATAGGCAATCCTGTTTTCAAAAAACAGTTAGATCTTGCAGAGATGCGGGAATATTTCCTGAAATTCTTTGAAGAACATAATCACACCCGTATAGATCGATATCCTGTGATTGCCAGATGGAGAGATGACATATATTTGACAATTGCATCGATTGCAGATTTTCAACCATTTGTCACGTCAGGTCAGGTACAGCCACCTGCAAATCCATTAACGATTTCACAACCATGCATCCGTTTACCTGATCTTGATGCAGTTGGCAGGAGTGGACGGCACCTTACAACCTTTGAAATGATGGCACATCACGCATTCAACACCGCGGATAAGGAAATATACTGGAAGGAAAGAACAGTTGAATTGTGTGACGAATTATTAAATTCACTCGGCGCAGATCCAATGGCTGTGACATATAAGGAAGAGCCATGGGCCGGTGGCGGTAATGCAGGTCCATGCCTTGAAGTGCTCATCGGAGGTTTGGAGGTTGCCACTCTTGTGTTCATGAATCTCAAGCAGTCAAAAGACGGCGACATTATGATAAAAGGCGAGGCATATTCGAAGATGGACAATTATATTGTCGATACAGGATATGGTCTCGAAAGATTTGTCTGGGCATCAAAAGGTTCCCCTACAATATATGACGCCATTTTCCCATCGATCGTTAATGAACTGATGGGACTTGCCGGCATTGATCATGAACTTGATAATACTGAATATGCACACATCCTGTCCAAAAATGCCTGTTTGGCAGGATTAATGGACATAAGCGAAAAAGCGAACCTGCTTGAGCTTCGAAAACAG
This sequence comes from Methanosarcinaceae archaeon, assembly GCA_020793555.1. Classification (GTDB taxonomy): domain Archaea; phylum Halobacteriota; class Methanosarcinia; order Methanosarcinales; family Methanosarcinaceae; genus Methanovorans. The sequence goes on from DQIO01000269.1 coordinate 3,891, forward strand.
GTCGCATCAAGCATCGGCACGACAGTTGAAAAGTTATCCTCAATAATGGAGCCTGTCGAGACTATTTATGCGATCACGGACCATACAAGATGCCTTACATTCATGTTTGGTGATGGTATTATCCCATCAAATGTCAAGGCAGGATACCTTGCGCGTCTTGTACTTCGAAGGACACTTCGCATGATGCGGGATCTTGACATTAGGATATCCCTGTCTGAAATTGTTAAGATGCATATCAACAACCTGCCGGAATATCCTGAATTCGAGGAACGATTTGAGACAATTGAAGATATTCTCCACCATGAAGAACAGAAATTTGCAGATACATTAGACCGTGGCAGGCGGATGATACAAAAATCGGCAAAACATTACAAAAAGAGTGGTGAAAAGATTCCGCTCGATATATTGATCGATATGTACGACAGCCATGGCATTCCTCCAGAGATATCAAAGGAAGCTGCAGCAGAGGTCGGGGTTGAGGTTGAACTGCCTGATACGTTCTATTCACTGGTTGCAGATAAGCACGGCAAAGCAGAAGAAAAAGCAGTGGTGGAGATTCCGTATGCTGAGCGTATAGAAAAACTTCCCAAAACAAAACGATTATTCTATGATGAACCGAACAGGATGGAATTCGAAGCGGTTGTGCTGGATATATTTGACAATCATATTGTTCTTGATGGCACACTATTCTATCCCGAGGGCGGTGGACAGCCGGCAGATCACGGTAAAATAATTATTGACAATGATGTATTGTATGTTGTTGATGTCAATATGGTAAATGGTGTGGTGATACATGACATTAAAAAGATCGAAGATAAACTGCATATTCGCAAAGGTGATCTGTTAATTGGCCAGGTGGATGAAGAGAGGCGTATGGCACATGCGAGACATCACACTGCAACCCATATTGTAAACGACGCTGCCAGGAAAGTACTTGGTGACCATATCTGGCAGGCAGGTGCACAGAAATCAATGGATCGTGCACGGCTTGATCTATCACATTATAAACGCATAACTATTGATGAACTGAATGAGATCGAGTTGATAGCAAACCAAATCGTCATGAAGAACCAGCGCATTCATGCTGAATGGATGGGAAGGACAGAAGCCGAACAGGCATATGGATTTGGATTGTATCAAGGAGGCGTGCCGCCCGGGGATAGTATACGTATTCTCAAGGTAGGCGATGATGTAGAAGCCTGTGCCGGCACCCATTGTACAAATACGGGTCTTGTGGGTCCGATCAAGATACTTAAAACCGAACGTGTCCAGGACGGTGTTGAGCGAATTGAGTATGCAGCAGGTGAGGCTGCAGTCAGGGCTGTTCAGGAGAATAATAAACTTTTGCGTGAGTCTGCGAATGCGCTTCGGGTATTGCCTGAGCATCTTCCACTGACTATTGAGCGGTTTTTTGGCGAGTGGAAAGAATTTAAGAAGGAAAATGGAAGATTAAAAGAAGAGCTTGCTCATGCGCGTGTACATCAAATGGTTCAAAATGCTGTTGAGATCGATGGAGTTCGCATTGTTGCTAAGTTGATACCGAATGCAGACAATGAAGAATTGCTGATTGTTGCAGGAGGTTTAACTGAACAGGATAACGTTGTTGCGATTCTTGCAAGCGATTTGGGTGGTGTTAAGATCGTGGTGGCTGCAGGGGGAAGGGCTGTTAGCCAGGGTGTAAATGCCGGCAATGTTGTACGCAAGATGTCCAAAATCGTTGGCGGCGGTGGGGGCGGTCGTCCGGATATGGCACAAGGTGGAGGCGTCGATCCATTGAAGATCGATGATGCATTAAGTAGTGGCATAGAACTTGTAAAAGAACAATGCAATAAATTGGAATAGGATATTGTAAGGGGGTAATTATATGATACCTGCAGAGATAAGGCAGTTCTTTTCATCAGTATTTGGCAAAACACTTTTATTCAAAGGCAGACCGGGAACCGGAAAGACCACTCTTGTATTTGAGATACTTAATGAACTGCGCCCTGATGGCAATTGTATTTATATCTCTCCACGTGTTGACAAATCATCATCTTATGGGAAATATCCATGGATAGAGGGAGATTATAACAGTAACGATGAATTTATACAGATGCTTGGCGCACGTATCAAAATGATACAAGAAGCATTTGATGAAAAGCCGTTGATAGCTGTGGATTCAATTGACGCTTTGAGCATTGCTACAACAGATTCGTCTGATTGGTTGGCTAACAAGTTTGAACTTGAACGCATGTTGACGGATTTTAGCACTAAGGTAAATGCTGATATGTTGATGGTCACAGAGCAGATTGACCTAACATCTCTTGATTATCTGGTTGATGGGGTGGTATCGCTTGAACGCTCAGAGATATCTGAACGTGATGTCAGGAAGATACATTTGTATAAATTGCGTGGAGTTGGACTTTTACAGTCAAAGTATCTATTTACATTGCAAAATGGGCGGTTTAGCAGTTTTGAACCTTTTACTGTGTCATATCCAACAGAAACCGTTGTTTGTGAACCGATACCAGATCCAATAAGCAGCAAAATATCGACCGGAACAATTGATTTTGACAATATACTTGGCGGAGGTTATCAAAAAGGAAGTTTTAACCTTTTTGAAATAACAAGCGGTGTGGGTGATTCATTTTATAGTTTGTTGCTACCTACATTCATAAATCACCTTAACCTGAATCGTGGTCTATTGAGTATGCCCTCCGAGGGCACAAGTGTAGAAACTGAAAAAAGCATGATATCACCATTTAGTGGTGAACATTGTTTCAAAAATCAGTTCGTTGGTTTTGAAGTTCGTGAAATGGATGGCAGGATCCCATCTTATGTCGAACCGCTTACGGGTAATGTTCTAAAAGACATGGAAGCTCTTAGGTTTGTAAAACAGGAACTTGCAAGTCAATTGGGTACTCCGATACTCGATTATGTGGGGCTTGACACTATGGAATACAATTATGGTGTAGAAAATATTGGCAGGGTCATCGGTATGATGGCATCTCGTACCAAGACTACCCCAAATATTGTGCTGGCAGTTGCAAAACACGGTCAAAAGATCACGGAATCCGTTGCACACATGGCGACTACACATTGGAAATTCGAGAATATTGATAAAACACTTGTGATGTATGGTATTGTTCCAAAAACGGGATTATACGTTGTTGAGATGAATTTTGAATTCGGATATCCGCAGGTGACACTATCGCCTGTTAAATAACAGATATGTTAATAATATTCTTTAAACGACATTTATTTGCTTGATGCTTTTGGAATTGTGGCATCTTCATTTCCTATGCAGCCTACAAAAAACACGTTCATTATGCATAAAAAAATATAAATAGGAGATGCAATTTCTTATTTGGTGTCATGGTTATTCCCGTTATTCAATAAGTATCATAGAATATTATGTGAATTAACACTTAAATGTATGTCTAAAATCGTTTAGCTCAAATATTTCCCAAAGGTTAAATATTAAAACAAAATAAATAGTAATTGGTTAATTATTATATCGATTGGCTTAACTATTATATCGATTGGCTTAACTATTATAATTGGATTAGTTTACAGGGGTTAATTATATGCCACAAGACCAGACAAAAGACATACTAGATACGTTTCGAGATGAGTTTTGGTCAAAATGCACATTGTTTATTGCACCTGTTGACAGTTTCATTGAGCGCATCATCTATTTTTATGTATTTGATATTCTTAAAAATGAATCCAATCGTACGGTTGTCTGGTTATGTTTGAAAGATTCCGGGAATGAGGTGTTGGACAAGTTTGACGAATTTGGATTTGATATACAGGATTTCAAAGATCGTATATGGTTTATAGATATCGGGACCACGGGTGATGGATCACATGAAAACACATATTATTGTACATCTCACACCGATTATACAAAAATGGCACTGCATGCTTCAAAATTAACGTCAGAGCAAGAGAATATTGTTTTTGTTATTGATGATATGACAATTTTGGCAAGTGATACATTACAGGTTATTGATAATTTTATAAAATATATTGAAAAAGTTGTCAAAGAAAAGGGCGGTAGTATTGTATCAATGCTTTCCAAAGGCATTTTGCAACCGGAGTCCGAAAGTTTGATGAAATCGTTTTTTGATATTATCGTTGATGTACAACATGGCGGTGAGATGCATGCTAACATCGGTATGAATACTTTGGATATATTATATAAGATAGAAGAGGGTCAAATCACGTTTGAACATATCAAGAAAAAAGTAAAGCGTGATAGGTTAATGATCCTGGTTGTGGATGATGAACCCGATATACCGGAACTTGTGGAATTGTTGCTGGCAAATGAACCATATGATTTTATCGCGGCGTATGGTGGTTATGAGGCTATCGATATGGCAATATCTGAAATACCCGATATGATCCTTCTTGACATTATGATGCCTGATATGGATGGTTATGAAGTAGTAAAAAAGTTAAAGAAAAGCAAGGTTGCATGCGAGATACCAATTATCATGGTATCTGCAAAATCTGAAGTGGATGATAAAATAAAGGGAATGGAACTTGGAATTGATGATTATGTTTCCAAACCTTTTGATATGCGTGAACTTAACGCACGAATAAAAATGGTTATGAAGAGGTCTGGTTGGAGTGCGGTTTAGTATGACAAGATATATAGGTATGTACTTTCATATATATTAGATATATAATAATTTCATATTATAATTACATAAGAATTCTAGCAGGTAGTGAAAAAATGAGTCACATAGTAATGGTTGTTGATGATGAGCCGGATACAATTGATCTTGTAAGATTGGTTCTTGAATCAGAAGACATTGATGTTATCGGTGCTAATAGTGGTCCAGAGTGCCTTAAAATGCTTGATGCCAGTAGACCGGATGCAATTTTATTGGATCTTATGATGCCTGAGATGGATGGATGGGAAACATTCCACAAGATCAAAGAAAAAGATTCAACCATTCCGGTATCCATGCTTACTGTCAAAAGTCAGGAGTTTGACAAAATGCTTGGTTTGCATGTATTGAAGGCAGATGACTATATAACGAAACCGTTTGGAAGGAAAGAATTGGTTGAGCGCACAAGAGCGTTACTTGGACTAACCTAATACCATAACAATTTAATTTTTGGACAAATTGTATAAGATAATACACCCTTTTCTCTTACATAGAAAACGTGTGACTCAAGTCACTAAATCATTAATTATGAAGGATTTTGCGCGGTTTGTGAAGATACTTGATGACGAAGTATATCCAAATATTGAATTAATTCGACTGGTTACAGATAACCTTAACACTTACAAGGAAAAAGCTTTTTATGAGACGTTCAGTTTTCATTAATCTGTTCTAATGTTATACGCTTTTGAACTATCCGGTGAGCATGAAGACCTGCCGCGTGCAGAAGTTCTTGCATGTCTTGACATTGTGGGTGCAGTGTACAGTGAGCATGCGTTTTTTGACCAGTGTCTTGTTGTGGATATCGGTGAGGATGAGGATAATAATAGTAGTGACGAACTCATTGAAAAAATGATGGAATGGGTTGCAGAGCGTTTGTCATTTTCCCATTATATCCTAAAGGTCGCAGGAATATGCGACACTGATATTGATACGATCATTGAGATGGCTGAGAATTCCGATATTGATAAACATATTGTTACAGGGGAGACTTATGTTGTCCGCGCCAAACGAATAAAACATCATACCCGCATCCATGGAGCGAATCTTGAAGGCAGGGTTGGAGGCAGTATCTATAGGAAGGGGTACAGTGCAAACATGAAAAACCCTGATGTTGAGTTTCGCCTGATCCTGACCGAGCGGTGTGTGTTTGGTTCGATCTTGGCATCGATAGATCGCAGTGCATACGAAACACGGTCACCCCAGAAAAAACCGTTTTTCTATCCTGGTGTGCTCATGCCGAGAATGGCACGCGCACTTGTGAACTTTTCAAAAGCAAGAGATGGTGATGTATTCTTGGACCCGTTCTGTGGGACTGCGGGAATACTTGTGGAAGCGGGGCTTATCGGTGCTGATGTAATGGGGCTGGATGTGCAGGAAAAGATCATAGGCGGTGCGCAGATGAACCTTGAAGCGTTTTTGCCCGACCATTCACTTTTTGTGGGCGATGCGTGCAGGTTGCCACTTGTTAACGAATGTGTGGATGCAATCGTGACCGATCCTCCGTATGGGCGTTCGGCTGCGATAAAAGCGGAATCGCTTAACCACCTGTACGCGCATTCTTTTGCCGAGATGTACCGGGTGCTCAAGAGCGGGAAAATAGCTGTCGTGGTGTCCGAGCAGCCTGTAGATGGATTTGCATGTGATGCAGGGTTTGTGGTGAAGGAGACATATTTGCAGAAGGTTCATAAGAGTCTTACGCGGATTATTTTGGTTTTGTTTAAGGAATGATCTGGAAGGCAATTGGTTTTGTGATTAAGCGTTTGATAGGGCTTTGCCAAAGACAAAATTCGTGATATGTACAATCAAATAATCAAAGTGATGGAATAATAAGGAGTGCTTTTTATTATCTTATAGTTTGAAAAACTATGCAGCAATTCTTTGTTTCAGGGATAATTAAAATGTCTCTTCTTTTCATAGAGTTCCTGCATCCGCACCGTAGCCAGTATAGGATTTTTATCTATTCGTTCATATTATTGTTGAATCATTTCATTTCTGCCTGATATGGGTTCAAAAACTTGAGTCCTTTTACTTTGAGGAAGTCCTTTTCATTCCTTGAAACCAGAATTGTATCTTGTATTATCGATGTTGCACAAATGAGTGCGTCCGGTAGTTTTAACTTGTAATTTTTTCTTATTCTGATCGCTTCTTCTGCTATCGTATTGTCAATCTCAAGTGTAATGAAACTTGACAAAAACATACGGATTGATTTATCATCTTTTTTAGACATGTCTGGAAATGATAAAACTTCAATTTTATTTATCAGTGAAATATAAATTTCATCATCTAGTATTCTCTCAAAAAGAGCTAGTGCTTGCTTTTCCCCTTCCAAAAAGTAAATCAAAATATTCGTATCAATTAGATACCTATCTTTCCCACTCATTTCTTATCTCTCTCTCAAATATCAAGCCATCCTGTTTACTTTTCAAGAGACCGCTATATTTTAGAATATCTTTCTTACTTACGTTTTGACATTCTTCTTCGATTGATCTAAGTATCCATCCTATGATATCAGTTCTATCTTCAAATGATAATTGCCTGATTTCATTCATTACTACTTTTACATTCACATTCATATCCTGTGACCCCTTTTTTTAATTATAATTATAATTATAATCGATTATGATTAAACATTTTCTGGAATAGTTTATATCCTCAATATTAAAAATATATTTCCCCATTATTTCACTGGTTCATTCGTAATATGTACAATCAAATAATCAAAGTGATGGAACAATAAGGAGTGCTTTTTAACACATATTATTCACTCCGAACTCATATTGTCTGTATCAATTTACTAAAAAAGTTTGTAAAATAAAAGATTTGATTGGATCTATTTTTAGCGCCTAAATCGAGGTTTTTGTTTTTCCAATCGCCTTATGTGAGCATGAGATAAGTGTGGATGCAATAACTATCCCTGTACTGAATTGTACAGGGTCTTCATATACTTAAATAAAACGATTTCTTGCTTTGGATCCTGAGAAGGTTATCAACTCTTACCCAAATCCGTAGTGTAGGGCTTTGTGTAAAAAATCGGGGTATAATTCGATTTTGTCCATAAAACCTTGGCAACCGTTATCTTTAAGTACTAGAGATACAATCTATTGCATGTGTAAGAATAACTTACACCTGAAATAATAAATAATATAAGCTTGAGGCAAAAAACATGAACAAAACATTTTACTTTGGATTTGCAGCTCTTATGATACTTGCAGTTGTAGGTACTGCAGTTGTAGGTACTGCAGTTGTAGGTACTGCAGTTGTAGGTACTGCAGCAGCAGTAGATAGTACACCTGATACGACCACAGTTAATTATGGATGTCAGGGACAAGGACCAAACT
>DQIO01000268.1 GCA_020793555.1 Methanosarcinaceae archaeon
GCGAGGAAGTAAGCAAAGGTCTCGTTGTAGACTATGATGCTAGCGGAAAGGTCGTTGGAATAGAGGTACTTAACGTAAAGGAAAAATTCAAAATGGAAGATATGATCGGTCTTAAAATAGAAATGCCTACAATTGCAAATGTGGTGGCATAAGAGTTATTCTTATGTCTGTGCCGGCCCCTGTGTAACCTCAAGAACGAATTGGATTTCCTCTTTGATATTCTCCAGAGCGTCTTCTTTTGTATCCTCTTCACGTATCGCGGCAGTGGATGACAGGATCGATGAATTGTTCTATTCGACATGGCTTGAGTTAATTGGCATGATGATCGAAGACCCGACTATAATCAACAATGCATCTCATCTGCTGTTTACATTGCGATATCTCGAACGCATCGGCGACCATGCGAGCAACATCTGCGAAAGCGTTGTGTATATGGTCACGGCTGAGAGGGTGGAATTGAATTAGTGTGGTTTGGTGGATACAGGCTTTTTGTATAAAGTCGGGATATATTACGATTTTTAAGACAAATCTGTTGAGTTATACAATTAGAATTCGTCAATGACTCTGGATTTAGTCACCAGCCCAAATTTTGCTACGGTCAAATCTGGTGCATCGAAAGGATGCTTTGTTACTATTGTTATTTTTTTTTAATCGGTGGAACTATTGGTTTACTCAAAATATCTGTTTCGATTTTTTGGTTGCCAAAAACATCTGTGTCGATTTCGGGATTTCCAAAAACATCTGTATCTACTTTATCATTTCCAAAAATATCTGTATCAGCTTTCCAACCAAACAAACTATTATTACGATAGGTTCTACCGTCTTGTTTAATGATTCGTTCATTTGTTTTTTGATCATACTTTCTTCCATCATTTGGAACACGACCATCGTTTGGGTCACGCTGTTTTCCATATTTTTGCTCATATTCATAACGGCCCCATAATTGGATGATTTTATATAAGACATATAAAGCAATTACGAATAATACCAAATATACAACAGCAACTAACAATATAACTGCTGCAGATATTAAAAGAATTATAAGACTTATTGTTATGGATATAACAAGAATCAGTGAAACAATTTTTATTCCAGCCTTTAAACGAGAATCTTGAATTTTATCAATATATTTGAAAATTTTAATTACAACAAAAGAAAACAGTTTAACGATTCCGTCACGAGATAAACGTTTAATATCTTTTGTTTTATATTCAGAATTTTTATTAAGACACCAGTTTTCAACACGACTATTTATTGAATCTGCAAATTCTATTTTTACAAACCCTAATAGTAATCCGAATGAAAAGATTAGTATAATAACTAGCATATATAATGGAATGAGATCAACTGCTGCCACTATGAATAACATTAAAAAATAAGTTATTGCTAAAGTGATTGAAGTTAAGATGATTAGTGAATCAATTTTTATTCCTATTTTCAAACGGGCGTCTTCTATTTTATCGATACATTCAAAAATTTTGGCTACAATAGACGAACTTATTTCAATAAATTTTTTAAATGAAAAACCACTAATATCTTTTATCTCACCCTCTAGTTTTTTTTTATGGAACCAATTTTCTAAGCCATTTATTTTTTTATCTATTAATTCCAATTGCAAAAAACCAACTATTAGTCCAATTACTAATAGAATAAGATAAAGGATGATAATTAGTGGTATCATTAAATTCACTATTCTCCTACGTTTTCTGATCTTACTTGAATATATTCATTATTATAGATCTAAAATATTCAGTGATATCATGGATATTGATTATCCCATCTTTATTTAAGTCCACATTTGAATCATATTTTAATTCATTATCGTTTGACCCATACTTTTCTATGATGCTAATTATTACACCCGCATTTGTATTTTCATCATTAACATTAGCGTTGGTACTGGCTGTTGTTGTAATTGATGGGATTGTTGATTCATTGTAGAATTGTTGATTTGATGGCCTATATACTCCAATATCATCGTCACCATCACCATCCCAATCACCCAGTACTGGATAATCGCCAATTTTCCCATATGTATAGGGTTGTAATTCACCATCTGGTCCAATTACACCAAAATCATGCTGATCGCCTGTTAAATCCCGATCGAAATAGAATGCATTGGTGTTTGGATGTTTTGAATCGGGGTATCTGAAAACTCCAATCTCATCTTTTCCATCACCATTCCAATCACCAATAAATGGTATATCGCCTGTCTCTCCAAAAGGAACATCTTGATATGAATCGGCGGAGGATTTATCCAAATCCAATTTGTAAAGATAAAATACATTATTTTCAGGATTAAATCCACCAATATCATCATAGCCGTCCCCATCCCAATCACCTGCAATAGGAATATTCATAGGATAAGAGCCAAAATATATGCGCTTGTCTGCATCTCCAGCTTCGTCAGGCAAATCATTCCAATCGCGGGTTATCAAATAAAATCTCGACACTCCATCTTCATCTTTAGGGCGAAATACTCCAATCTCATCTGTACCATCTTTATCCCAATCACCAATTACAGGTATATCAGTGCTGAGACCAAATTGAACTGTTTTTGAACCGAATGTAAACTTTGATGTACTTGAATCAAAAGTACCGGTAATATCCTTCTTGTTTTCAGATCCATAGAGATTGCCGGAAAGATAGAATAGTCTAGATTTTTGATTTTCTTTGATAAAAATTATTGGATTATACGTCTTTTCTTCTACGGATTCTTTGTTAGGCAATGATAAATAAGGATGTGAACCTGCTATATCTTTTTCGATTTGAAAATGTAAATGATATCCCCCTCCAGAACCAAATGAATAACCTGTATTTCCTGATTTCCCGATTAACTCTCCTTTCTCAATTAACCCTCCTTTCTTAATTAACTCTCCTTTCTCATTTACACTTGGAATACTACCACTTTTAAAATGTCCATACACTGAATAGAATATCCCAATGCCGGGAATATCATGTTTCAATACAATATGTGCGCCGAAATCTTTGGTATCTTTTGTTCCGGTCCTCTGTATTTCAAATACACTTCCATCTGCAATAGCATATATGGGTGTGCCTTCTGGTAAAGCGATATCGACTCCTGCATGGTCGCCGGTTCCCTCACACCCACTATTATAATTTCCCGTCCACACAGTAGAATATTTAAATTGTTGTGTTATTGCACACCCATTATATTCCATTTCCATATTTTTTACTGGCATTTCAAGTAAATATGTACCATAAGATATAGGCGTTAGATCTGGTGCTGGCGTCACGGGTTCAATTGAAGGATTACTAAAACCAACCGGTCCGATATTTGCATTTTGGTCTGCAAATTCAATATTGACTATATTATCAGTATTAATTTCTAGACTATCAATAGCCGTTTTTGAGACATCTACGACTCGCCCTGTTGTTTCATGGGGTCCCCAATCTTTAACTGCTAATATAACTTGTTTGCCATTTTTTGGATTCGTAACAAGTATTTTTTTATCATGCCACCATTCTTTGGCTTCTAGCTTTTCAGACATTGTGGCACCATTTACATAAGGCCAACGCATTGCTACATACCAATATTTTGTTGCATCATCATTTCCACAATTCTCCCCTAACAACTCGCCCCATGCAGCACCATCACAATATCCAGTTACATCTCTTGAACTGAACCATGATATTTTTCCAACAGTTGACGGTAATTGATGAAGAGGTTCTATATTATTCAATTCTGAATTTAATCGTATATAATCAAATCCGAATGCATCACCACTGTCATTTTCGGTTGGATTTCCATAATTAGCAGGATCAATCCTGAGGCCGGTAACAACTCCCTTCCAAAATGCATTTCCTGACATTGGAATAGAATATTCATGCCATTCAGTACCTGTGATAACTGCAAAATCTACTTTCTTGTCTTCAGAAAACCCCGGTGAATCGACAGTCTCAAAATAGATTGCCCCAGTACCGTCAGGACAATTACTCGACATTTTGATCTCTAAATTGGTTGCTGTGGACACATCAAGGGAAATCCCATGAATCTCAATTCTTGGATCTGGTCCTGTAGGATCAATAATAAAAAGACCATCGTTTTGAACATTTGTAACCTCATTTAATGTCCCAGCATTATATGCCACCCAACCCTGTGCATCTTGAGGAGTATTAAATTCCCATGATTGAGCGGATGCGATTGTAGTCAGATACAAAAATAATAAGATAATTGTTGCCAATTTTACTAAATTGTTTGATTTCATGTTCTTGATTCCTTTTTATGTTTGATCTTAGTTCCACCAATGTCTAGATCAGTTTTATCCGTTGGAGCCTCTTAGATTCACGTCATATTCTTCCCATCAATCACACACTACAAGTATGTCAACTATAGCAGATGCCCCGATTTTATCACTCAAATCTCTTCCACTATTTGTTCACCGAAAGCATCTTCATATGCAACTGCATAAATCGCGAAGACCAGAGGTGTAATAAGCACCGTGCCAATTCCAAATGATATACCGCCTAAAATAGATAAGATTGACACTAAAATAACGTTCAGAATCACATAATTCCAAATTCCTCGCTTCGAACTCATTCTTTTGTTTAGTTTCATAGCCTCAAACACACCAATATTCTTATCTAAAATAAGTAATTCGACAAAAAAGAACCATGATATAAAAATCAGTCCTGGAATTATAAGGAAGAAAAAACCAATACCAATGATTGCTTTAGTTAAATAGAACACTATAACTATAGGGATAAATCGATTAAAGCCTTTAAAAATATCAAATACCTTCACATCCTTTCCCCTAATTTTCTCAACAAAAATCAACATGTATCCGGCTAACAGAGGACCAAATAGAATTGAAAATGATGCAATTGAAACGACCCAAAAAAGAATTGAAGCAACTATAAAAGTTCCAGCCGATTGTTTGAATAGATTGAAACCTTCCTTAAAATAATCTCCCATATCAGGAGAGGACGTATTATATTTAATCATATTATTACTGCTCATTGTAAACACCTCTAATTTGTTATGTAACTACCATTGTCTCTAACGTATTATTTAGTTCCTTAATTTTATTTTCTTTTACATTTATATCTTTATCAATATCCTCAACTACTTCCCATATATTTGATATTGAATCTATCATAAAACCTTCTGTCTTGAAAGATCCCCATAATATTTCACCGAAATCTTTAATGGCACTTTTTTTCTGGGTTCCAAAATTATACAAATCCAGTTTGAATTTTCCTTGTTTCGCAGCCGATGAAACTGCGCCACCTAATTTTGCTAAAAAACCTGTTTTTTTCACCTTGCTTTTTTCCGTCACGATATCAGTATTTGTTTTATCTATAAGGGTGTCTAAAGCCAAAATATCATCTAATTTTGTTTTTATATCAGGCGTAAAATTATAATCAGTGGCGATACATTCCGAATACGCGATTTCTCCGGCTTCAATGAATTTATCATTGCGCTTTTTGATATGATTTTTAATTTCGGAATTTAATGTAGCAATTTGTCTTTTTAGTTCTTCGTCATTATTTTTTTGGGTTTTAATTTCTGTTCCCCGTATACTCTTTATTTTTGCAAGACATTCCATAGCACCATCATAGTTTTCAAGTTTTTCTAAACCATTATATTTCCCTACCCATGCTGTATCAATGTTTGGGTCTATTTCAATGGCTTGGTTAAAACTTACGATTGCCTCTTCGTACGCATTTAAATGCATAAGTGAAACACCTTTGTAATTCCATGCATCATAATGCCAAGATTGATAGGCTGGAGTAGGATTTACCATTTCAATCTCAAGGGCTTTATTAAAACAATACACCGATTCCGTGTAATCTTTTATGAACTGAGTGCTCAAACCTTTGAGATAATAAATCTCAGCGTTTTCCTCTAATTCGAGACGTGCATCAAAACATTTTATTGCCTCTTTTGGATTTTTATCAATAATGATCCTTCCTTTTGCATCCAACGCCATGTAATTTTCAGGATCTAATTCAATTGCCTTTTCATAAGATTCCAATGCTTTTAGCTTCTCATCAATATCTTTATACACATTTCCCAAAAGCCACCATAGATTTGATTCATTCGGATTTTCATCAATTAACTTTTTAAGACCAATTATCGCTTCTGCAGGATCTCTTTCAATAAGATCCATTCCTTCAGTAAAAAGATCTCCATTTATTCTTTTAAGAAAGTCTGTACCACCATTCATTCTTTACACCTACCTAATTATTGAAATGTTCTGGTCATTGAAGTGGTTTTCATAGTTATTTCATTGACTTTCCACACAATGAACAAGTTGAACGCCCACGTGCACATGATTAACAACTAAAGTGCTCTTCATTGGTGTTCGGTTAAGAGATGAATCGTGATAAATAGCATACATCCATTGAACTGATTTAAAAATGTCTGAATGACAAAACCAATAACATATGCCAACTTCATATTTTAATTAGAAATGTGCACTTGGTTGCTTTTATCTAAAAACATTAGCAATAAGCCAATCAAACTTCTTAACCGAACACCAATGAAGTGCTCTTTAACACAAATTTTTCCCATCACATTTCGCACAAACTCTTTTAACCATTATTAAATTAAATGATTCTATTAATAAAGAATAAGGATTGGAATCAAATTTATCCACTGAAATGAAGCTCCCCAGAGCAGAGCTGCGGGGTATTACAATTAAGATAAATACTTCTTTGCCGGATTGATCATTCCAATAAGATTCAGCATCTACTTATTTATTTACCTTTACAAGTACCAATTGGGCATTTGCTATATGTTTTTCCACAGTTGCTACAAGCAAAATGTCCACAACTATATACTTTCGCTCCTGGCCAATTTACTTCTTTATTATCTTTACCGCAAACATCGCATTTTCTTTTAGGCAAAATTTCACCACCATTAAAAATAAATATTCAGAACCAGTATAAACAAGTATCGATTCCATTTTACAAATCATGCATGTTTTCAAGAAAAATAAGGATCTGTTGGATAGCCACCCCTCAATAACTATCCCTGTGCTGATAGTACAGAGTCTTCATATACTTAAATCTCATCTTTGACAAATCAATTTTTTCACTAAATCAGTAGCAATAGCGTTAATTTTTCTGATTTTTTAGACCAAATCGCCACTTCTATAAAAATTCCACACTGGAAAAACACTATCAGTCTAACCATTCCATCATTCAAATAAATTTCATTTTTATATTGTGTAGGTATACAAAATATTATGAAAAATAAAGAACAATATAACCAATATGTGTATATAGTAGTATACCAACAAATATGTATGGGTTGGATTCTTCATGAAATCCGAATGAAAACAAAGTCATACGTTGCTTTAAAGAAAATAGAAGAGTGGCAAAAAGGTAAAATCCAGCTACATATATCTCGGACCAACCAGCGATGACATGAAGATATTTGCCAATTTTCAGATCAAGCCACAAATTGATGAGAAAGAAATCAGCTACATTTGAAGGGTTCTATGAAAATGAACAACTGAAAAACCGGTATTATTTATGGAGATCAATTAAACCAAGAACGGAGTTAGAAGAGATTTTCAGAAGATTGAAGATTAAGATTCCACAATTTGATGTGAAAGAATGTATACCTACAGATATTGAGGTTTTTTAGAAGTTGATTGCCTCGATTGATGTCGATTATGGCAATTTTTTGGCTTGGTTTTTGTCAAAGATGGGTTAAATAAAACGATTTCTTACTTTTGAATCCTGAGGTAGTTACCAACCCTTACCCAAATCCCTTAGTGTAGGGCTTTGTGTATAAAGCACGTCCTGTGTAAAGAGTGAAACATAAGTCCCCACACACTTAAAAATCAAACAACGAACTCTGAGGCTTTTCCTTCTTCGAAACACTCCCCTTCTCTTTCGCCTCATTTTTCACAACATTCCTGACAACCTTGCCATCCGAGGGCGTACTCGTAAAATCAAACAAACCCTTCTGCTTTGAATCGTAATCAAGGGAAGCCATATCCACCCCGAACACACCAAGTATCCGCTCGACTGGTGGCAAAATCTGTTTCTTTATGTAATAATCCACATCCAGCGGAATATTGTTCTCGCGCACATAATCAGGATCTTCCGCGCGGTCTACGAACAGACCCCTATCGGCAATAATGACAAACGGTATCCTCTCCCCGATCGGCGGGGACATACCTGTCCGTGCCTTGATCTTCTCAACGACCGTGATATGAGGTTGCTTATTCTTGTAACTCTCCTTTTTCTTGGAGAACTGACGGGTCAGTGTGAGATTATCGATCATGTCGGTATCTTTTTGCACATCAATGTTACGAACCCTGTCAACAATACCCCTGACATACTCAACAGCCCTGTCGATCGCACCTTCTTTGAGTACCATCTCCAGCACAGTGCTCAGCGTCTTTGATGTAAGCTCACACCAGTCACGCCGCACGGTTTCCATGCCCTTTACCTTGATTTCGTCACTCCAACCGGCACCATCGCGCTCGAAAACCCATATTGCATACCGTTTCTTTGCAACGAACAGGGCGCGCTTTGCAATAGACTCGAACTCAAGTTCCATCGGATCAGGTAGTGAATCAGACACAATGCCGGATATCTTATTCCCCACAAGTTCAGCATCCTCCAGCGTTATCTCGTCTTTTGAACTGCATTGCACAAATACACTGTCCGTATCCCCGTACACAACCGACAGTGTAATAGTCTTATCAGTGGACACTTGCGACGACTCAATTTCGTCTGTCAGGTATGCTTTGTTCTCATGAATAATTATATTGTGAATTGTATCATTAACAAGCGTGCGCGTGTTCAGGATATTCTGCCTGCCAAAACCTGTTACCGCATTTGCAAGTTGCATACTGTAAAGTCTGGCGCGAACGTAACCGGAATAACCATAAAAACTGTTCAACAGTATCTTAAGTGCAAGTTGGGTCGCATCCAGTACACGATGCTCCTCATCGCTCTTAGCGTCCCTCATACGTTGTTTCGTCTCAGTCCTGCGGTTTAGCAGGTCTTCAAGGATCGATGGTACTATCCCTTTTGACACATCTGCACTAACGAATTCCCCACCGGAAGGTGGTTTTATCGTCTCCCCGTCAGGACGATCATGCTCTACCACACTCGTATAACAAAGGTTGTACGCCATCATGATAGTTGGATAAAGCGATTTGTAATCCAGAATAACCACATCCTCAAGCAGCCCTTTCCTTGGATCAAGCACCTCGCCACCTTTCAGAGATTCACTTTGTTTACTCCTGAAAGAACAGGTTGCATCGTTTGGTCTTGTAGGAATCACGCGGTCACGCTTCCCGAATTCCCGAAGCATGAGATTGTCGATCATGGAGGTTTGCCCCCCGTCCACGACTTCCTGAAGCAACGCACCACTAACCTGCGCCAATGCCACATATTTATCCAGAAGTTGTAATTTCAATATCAGGTCAAGAGCAAGTTCCGAGTCGCGGCGTGCATAATCCACGAATTTCCTTATCTTCTCGCCATCGTCTTCCCAGTACTCGACCATTTGCGTTACTTCAACATCCAGTTTTTCCCTGTCAAGTAATTCCTTCGCAACATTGCGCAAAGTATATCGCTTGAGACTGTACTGGCGTTTGACAAGCGGCAACGCATCCACAACCACACGCCCCGGCATCGAGACTCTCGTAAAGTTCCCGATCTTGCGGTAACTCATCTGCCTGCCATCGCGCCCAATGGTTGACTTGATGCTCATGCCGGATTCGTTGAGTAACTTCACCCTGTCTGTGATATAGGGCACATCGAAATCATTGATGTTATACCCCGCAACAATATCAGGATCATAGTCCTGAAATATCTCAAAAAAGCGATTGAGGAGTTTAGATTCGTCAGTGAACATCTCAACATCATCGTCGTCCATCCCTTCTATTTGTTTTAGCACAAGTATAATCGACTCATGTCCCTCATATGCCGGTTCAAATGAAACACTGATCATGATCACCGCAGATGTTTCCGGCGTTGGCATTGCACCATCAACCGGCAGGCATTCAATATCGAATGCCAGATGTTTCAACGGCGCATTCGAGATGCTTTCAATGTCATCCACATCCGGCGCGGTTATTGTTTTATCACATGTGATCCAATCGCGGCGGATGTTTTCACCATCATGCGACGATTTTGCAGAAACCCATCCCATGCCGCAAAATCCACGGTCAACGAGAAAACGACTGCGAAACAGTATGTCGGTTTCGTAGACCGCTTTTACACCGGGCAGTTTTGCGATGTCATCCCGAATTTCAGGCACATTCTTCGGCGATTGAGTAGTAACCTTAAGCATCGGTTTTTTGGACTTTTGGTATCCAATGGGTTCGAATTTTTGTACGATCTCCACTTTTTCAACTGATTCGAATTGCTCTTTTATTAAAGTCCCCAACTCGTCTGGATCGCTTTTGGCATTGACATAAAAATATGGTTCAAACCCCGGCACAAAACAGCAGACGCTTTCACCATCCCGCCTTCTCCCGAAAAGACGTATTATCGGTTTTTCATTTTCATGAGTGTAATCAGCGTCTATTATCTGAAAGTCCATGGCGTAAGTGTTGTTTAAAGAACATATAGGTTTTGTGATTGGAGTTTTGTTTAGGGCTAAAATGGAAAAACCGAAACAACAACCGCGAAGCGGCGTATTTCCATACTTCTGACCAGTATATTTTGTGCACATGCAGAAACAGATCGTGCTGTTTTGTAAATAAAAACACCAGAGTTGATTGCAGGTGCTTGTATATACGATATAGTTTGTAGTTTGGTGTTTTTGGGCAATGCGCGCTTCGCGCGGAGGCGGCGCGGGGAGTGTTTAACTCCTGCGCGCTGCGATGGTTAATGCAAGGACGGCGGCGAGGATGGTGAAAGCGGGAGTGGATGGGGTTGTTGGGTCATCGGTTGATGTGGGGTCTGTTGTGGTGATTGAAGTGGTGTCGCCATCGTAGTATTCGGTGGAGATGTAAGGGACAGCAATGGTAAATCCACTACTTACAAGTGGATCAGGATTTCCATGTTCTAATATTGTATAATAAATATTCAATGGCATGGATCCACCTGCCCAATTATCAGTGGGTTTAACAATCCACTTATACACTTGTGTTGAACCAGCCTCACAAACATCTCCATCTGAATACACATCCATTCTAGATGTTGGACCACTTATTATTTCAAAATCGTTTTTACCAGTTTCCGTTAATTCAACATACACATCACTTTTTTGATTAACAGTTAAATCAATTCTTACACTAAACGGCTCACCAATTTTTAATGTGGGTTTTGCAACTTCTGCGCCAGTTAAAAGTTCATCATTGTAATATACCTCATATGTATAAATTTCACCATATGGATTGTATGCCAATGCAATATTTGGCAACATAAGTAGTATCAACAAAAATATTGTAAATTTTGTATTCATATTTATTCTCCAAATTAACTTAACTGATTAGTATAACCTTCAGACTCCTCTATTCTTCCACCAATTTTGTCACCAACACCTTTTGGACCTGAACCTACAATCGTAGCAGCATAACCATTGAAGTCAAAAGAGATTTGTTCATTTTCACCTAATTTAAGCGGTTTACCATCCACTGTATTTTTAATCGGATGAAAAACAGGCATACCTTCCCTCACATAAACCTGCCCAACATGCCCAAAATAAGGATCAAAAATAACCTCATTATCGTTATCAATCACCCTGAACACCTGATACTTCCCCACAACATCATAAGTCCATACATTAATAGTAAACACCCAGTGCGGTGGAATCAAAGGCAACCCGGCAGGAACCATGTTCATCGTCTTCTCCACTTGCTTTAAAACTC
>DQIO01000267.1 GCA_020793555.1 Methanosarcinaceae archaeon
GAGCCGCAAGTTGAATGGTGCCCTATCTTTGATAAAGTACGCGGGATCAAAAAAATAACATCTGATGAGGTCCGGAAAAATATGGAATTCCGCATTAAGGATTTTGGCATGTTCACAGATGACCGCCAGCTGGAACTTGAGGTCTTTGTGGGATTCGGGGCATCTGAAATAATGATGACCGGACTTCGGCGAGGTGTTCTTGATACAACTGTGACGGTATGTGATGGTGCGGGAACTGTGATCACCAATAATCCGAAACTTGTGCAGGGTATGGGTGCGCGTATCTCTGGGCTTGTTGAAACAGAGCCTATTGATGGTATTATGAATGGCATCGATAAAAGTGGCGGAATCGTGCTTGATCCTTCAACTGCCAGGATCGACCCTGTTGATGGTGTCAGGAAGGCGGCAGAACTTGGCTATGAAAAGATCGCTGTGTCGGTCATTGATCCTGATACTGCAAAGACACTACGGAATCTAGAATCCGAACTTGGGATCGACCTTACTATAATCGGTGCGCACGTAACCGGCATAAGTCGTGACGATGCACTAAAACTACTTGATTACCTTGATATCACTACAGGCTGTGCATCAAAGAATGTGCGCGATGTAATCAAGCCTCTTGCACAGGTAGGAACAGCGGTTCCACTATTTGCGGTGACCCAGAAAGGCAAGGAACTAATGCTTGAACGTGCAAAAGAGGTAGAGAGTCCGATCCTGATCAATACGATGCCGCTTCCGGTGCTACCTGAGCATAAACAGCCACGTGAACTTATCTAATAGGACGTGCTCATATTGCTCATATCAGTGCCTGTCATTTGATGGATCACTGTTGCTTGGTTTTGTCCATGTCTGGTCAGCAATTGTTCAGACATGGATCACATGGATAAGAAATTACTTGGATCGAGTTCGAATACACCTGTGTCTGTCTCCTGGACTACACACTCCTGGACTTCCACGATAAACCTGCTGGGACATAATGGTTTACCCCATGGAGTTGATTCGCTCATAGTCAATTCAAGTATCTTTTTTGCACGGGTAACGGCCACGTAGAATAGTCGGCGTTCTTCTTCGATTGGATTGTTGCCAATCATAATACCGGATTCGTCTTTGTTCTCGTGTTCGACTGGACCAGCCACCGTATTTAGTCCAACAATCGATCGATAATGTGGCAGGATATCTTCATTACACCCTGCGATATGGACAACATCCCATTCAAGGCCCTTGGCCTGATGTATCGTGGATATGATAACGTGGTCATCAGGAACATTTGCTTTATTCGCCTTACTTTTTCCTTTGAGCTGGACTTCGTGTAAGAACTCATCTATCGGCATATCGTTTAGTTCTTGAAGGGTCTCTTCAAGTTCTTTTACTCGCGCAGGAAAATCGTCCTTTTTTGCTGGGGGTGATGATGTGTATATCTTTAAGAACGGTTCCAGAAAGTCCATCAGGGATACATTGGATTGTTGTGATCTTGTACGGACTTCGGTCAATACAGTATTCAATAGCTTAATGGATGCTTTCGCTTTTGTACTTTTTAGTTTTATTCCAGTAAGGGATTTTTCAGGCTCATTTTGAAGATACAATATCGTTATCCTGACATTTTTAGGCCCAATTCCTGGTAGTATGCCAAGGAATCTTTCCCATGCGATCATATTCCGGGGGTTGTAGACCAATTCCAAAAATGCAATGAAATCACGGATGTGCTTCTTATCAAACAGGTCTTTTCCGCCGAATACAACGTATTGTATTCCGTATGTAAGTAGTCGCCTTCCAAGGACGTGGTGTATCCCTGTTTTATTCATCTGGAATGTTCGGGCAAGCACAGCTATCTTATTGGGTGCGATGCCATTTTGAATATGGCCATATATCCGGTCTGCAATATATTCAAGTTCATCGTAGATGTTCATGTGTAAGGAAACCGTCGGCAATTCGCCATCATCCAGGGTTGCATTCATCTGTTTTTCTTCAAGTCTGATCTTATTGTGGTTGATCGATGCAATTGCGGCATTGATTATTTGTGGAGTTGAGCGATAATTTTGTGTCAGGTTTAATATTTTAGTTCCTTCGAATGCATGGGGAAATGCAATGATGTGTCCAGGTGTGGCAGCTCGCCATTCATATATTGCCTGTGCTTCATCTCCTACTGCTGTTATGTTCATATTGTTCTTTCGAAGCTGTCTTATCAATGCTGCCTGAACGTTGTTTGTATCCTGGTATTCATCAACAAGTATGTATTCGAACTGGCGTTCGTATTTCTCCCGCAAAGTTTCATTTGTGGATACAATATACAGTGCATATACAAGCATGTCATCAAAATCAATAACGTTATTGCCCAGTTTCGTTGTATGATATTTTCTGTGTATCTTCTGTATCAGTTTGATGTATCTTTTATGTTTGGGATATTTGTATTCTATCACGTCATCGATTGAATACTCAATATTATCAAGGAATTTATGTGCAGGGTCATATTGCATGGCATTTTTTGCAAAAGAAATTATTTCGAAGGCATCAGTGGGTTTCAGGTCGTTATCTTCGAGTTCCATATCTTTTATGATACGATTGACCAGTTTCCGGCAATCATCCGGCATAATGATCGTGTATTTGGAATTGAGATCCGGAATCCTGGAATAGTTTTCCCGGAGAATGCGGTTGCATATGTTGTGAAATGTTCCGATCCACATATTACGGATGTCATATCCCATAGCAATGAGACGTGATCTCATTTCGTTTGTTGCCTTGTTGGTGAATGTAACAAGCATTATCTCATTGGGGGGTACAGATTTTTCGAGTAATGCTGCGACCTTTGCCATGAGTGTCCTGGTCTTGCCTGTGCCTGCGGATGCGAGGATAAGCATCGGACCGTCAAGGTTCTGGATGGCTTGGGCCTGTTGGGCATCTAAATTCATATCGATCAGTTTCTTTCCTGCATCTTTTTTTGTGCTCATTATTCCCCCATCTTCGTATATATGTCATCTCTCATTATTTGATATATTTTTGTGGACGTACATAAATTATTCGAAATAAGATTCCATTGGAAAAGATGACATGACCTTTATCCTTATAGTTTACATTAAACTCATCTTTAACAAAAAACAAGCCAAAAAAATGCAATGATCGAATCAACCAGGACAATGCACTTTTAAAAGTCCTCGAATTTTGTAGGTATAACTTCTTTCATATCAAATTGTAGAATCTTAATTTTCGGTTTTGGTGTTTTTTGAAGAATAAACGGTTTATAGGGTGAATGAATAGTTACAATTTGTTTTATTATTGTACCCCACAGCTCTGCTGTGGGGAGTTTCATTGGGACCACCTTCTTTTTGATACCGGGTCAATCCTCCACTTACGGCAGTCACATTGGTTTATAGGTTTCGCTCAAAGAGTCGAATCTGATTTGTTTTAGGATTTTAACCAATCACCTAACATTTGTAGGGTAGATTATTAGCATACCTAACACCATCCTTTAGGAACACCTAAACATGTGGATGTGTCCATGCCTGATAACATAATTGATAGAATGGATCACCATCTGACAATCTTAAAAGGTGAAACTAAATGCCTTTAAACAATATGAATCTCTTACAAGTAAAACCGGATGGATCCGCCAGAATTGTGGATATTGGCGGAGGGCAGAACATAAGACAGAAACTGAATCTTCAAGGTATATTCGAGGGGCGCATCGTGTATGTGATATCCACCAATGGTCCGATAACCATCGAAGTCGATCGAAATGTCGTTTCTATCGGGCGCGGGATGGCACAAAAGATCAAAGTCACCAGAGTGTGATCGAATGGAAAAAAAATTATCTGAGATGAAATACGAAGAAGAAGGAATCGTAACAGATATTGAAGAAACACTACGAAAAAAAGTGGCTGGAATGGGCATCAGGGTCGGTAAAAGACTGAAAATGATCACAAAACAGCCGGTGAAGGGTCCGGTAGTTGTGGCCGTCGATGAGGCAATCACCTCCCTTGGACTGGACGTAGCAGAAAAGATCATTGTGGAGATGAAATCGTGAATGTCTTGCTTATGGGACACCCGAATGTGGGCAAAAGCGTATTCTTCAACCGTTTAACAGGGGCGAATGTCACCGAGTCGAACTATCCGGGAACCACGGTTGATTTTACTAAAGGATGGATGAAGATCGATGGCGAGGATGCCGAGCTGGTGGATGTGCCCGGAACATTCTCTCTCGATCCGAAGGACAAAGCAGAAGAGGTTGCTGTGGCAATGCTGCACGAAAATAAGGACGCGAAGGTGATATGCGTAATCGATGCATCCAAAATAGAACGCGGGGTTTATCTGGCACTGGAAATTCTTGAGGAAGGATATCCAATGGTAATCGCACTCAATATGTGGGATGCTGCAGTTGATAAAAATATCCTGATCGATATCAATAACCTGCAGCGAATCCTTGGCGTTCCGGTAGTTTCGACTGTCGCAATCAGCGGCGAAGGGATCAAGGAACTCACATTAAAGCTGAAAGAGGCTAAACCCATTAAAATCGAAGACATTGTCAAGAATGCGGGCGGCCTGACATGAAACTTACCATTGATCAGCGCTGGGATCTTATCGATAAGATCGCAAAACAAACCGTGACATTTGGAGAATACAGGCATACCTTAAAGGATGCGATCGGAGAACTTACGATCAAACCGTTCACAGGCATACCCATTGCGATTGCGGTCATGTATGCTTTCTGGAGCATATTTAGTTCATTCGCAGGAACACTATTTACTGATGGATTCATGGTCAAGCTGTTTGATGGACATTTTCTCCCGTGGATGCAGGATATTTTTCCTGGTGCAGGAGGATGGTTGTATTATATCATAGTTGGTGATCCCCTGGCAAACAACTCTTTCGAGGCGTTGGGTGTGCTGACATCAGGGTTCTTCGTTGCCATCGGCGTTGTCCTGCCTGCTATATTCATATTTTACCTGATGCTTGCGTTACTGGAAGATATGGGATACATGCCAAGACTCGCTGTGCTCATTGATACCGTGCTGCACAGGATCGGTCTGCACGGGTATGCAATCGTGCCAACGATTCTTTCCCTGGGATGCAATGTACCTGGCGTAGCAGCAACGAGAATTCTCGAAACGAAAAAACAGCGGTTCATAATGATGACGCTGCTTGCGATCTTCATTCCATGCGGTGCCCAGATCGGAATCATGGAAGAAGTAATCCCGGATACGATGGGCTGGGTTTTGCTCTACCTGATTACAGGATATTTCATTTTTGGTTACATCCTGAACAAGATCGTTCCCGGGAAATCTCCGGAGTTTTTGATCGATGTACCGCCCTATAGAAAACCGATGATAAGCAATCTTTCGAAAAAGGTGTGGGGTCGAATTGTAGGGTTTTTTAAGGTTGCGCTTCCCTTCGTACTGCTCGGCTGCGGGATCGTGAATGTTCTCTATCTTGTAGGGTTTATCGATTGGGTTGGTAATGTTTTCTCGCCGGTCTTTGTCCTCTGGTTCGGCGTACCAGAGGCGACCGCTGGTCCATTGATCGCAGCATTCTTAAGAAAAGACCTTGCAGTTGCACAGCTGTCCGTAATCGAAATGACGCCATACCAGATGATCTCGGCAGTAGTACTTGTCTCGATATACTTCCCGTGCGTGGCAACGTTTGCAATGATGATTAAGGAAGGGGTGAAAGAGATGTTAGGAGCTCTGGCTGTTCTTTTTGTGGTGGTTTTCCTCTATGGTGGTCTGATACACCTGATAGGGATACTGCTGGGGGTGGCGTAAATGGCTGAAAGATCAATTGCTGCCATCTACTTTGCCATACTTGGCATAATCACCACGGCATTCGGCATTGCAGATATACTGGTCACAATGGGAGCAGGTAGTTTCGCCTTCGGGATACTTGAGATACCAGGTGACCTGTTCAGAGGTGTATGGGGCGGATTTATTGTGCTGTCTGCCGGACTCTTCTATCTATCCGGCATCCGGAATTTTGAAGATATCCATCAGTTTTCAAAGATCGTGATGGGAAGCATACTGATCTGGATCATGGCAGGATGCGATATCTTTGCGATGATCACAGAATCAATACCTGGCGGTGAGGATGGGCCATGGTTCAACACACTCAATGGATTCATTGGAACGTATGCACCGCCTTATACGCCGGCAGTGTTATTGCTGCCATTCTCACTCGTGGTGGTCTATTACATCTACAAAAGAAAATAGAAGATATAAAGGTGATACTAGTATGGCTGCGATGAAGAAGGTACTATCAGGAGTTGTGAAAGGAGGTACTATCGACGCGCTCGCCAAAGAGCTGGATATGAATATATCCACTCTCCTGGCGATGATCGATTTCCTTACAAGTGATGGATATCTGGAAATAACAGGGTTGCAATGCTCTTGCCAGACTTCGAACCTGTGCGAAAAATGCTGCGGCTCTAAAAACGGTTTGCAAACAAAAATGTATGCGTTGACAATGAAGGGTGAACA
The DNA here is from genome assembly GCA_020793555.1 of Methanosarcinaceae archaeon. Taxonomy (GTDB): domain Archaea; phylum Halobacteriota; class Methanosarcinia; order Methanosarcinales; family Methanosarcinaceae; genus Methanovorans. The sequence goes on from DQIO01000267.1 coordinate 6,462, forward strand.
GTTCCTTTCCTAAAGAACTCTGTAACTCTGTAACTCTATAAATTTCAATGAAAACATTAAAAACCATCGGTTACGTAGGTATCAAGTGTAAATATGCTAACTCGAAAAGGTGAAGACTATCTCGAAGCAATCCTCAATGTCACAGAAGATAAGGGATATGCCAGAATAAAGGACATAGCTGTTGCTCTGGATGTTAAGTCGCCAAGTGTTGTTGAAATGGTCAAGAAACTTGATAAAATGAGTTTTGTTGTGTACAGGAAATATGACGGTATAACACTGACCGAAAAAGGACGAGAGATTGCTTTAATCATAAAGGACCGGCACGATACCCTGAAAGCCTTTCTGGAGATTATAAAAGTGCCTGAAAAAATTGCTGAGAGGGATGCATGCACAATGGAGCATGAACTGAATGAAATAACGACAAAACAGGTTAAAAATCTGGTTAATTTTGTGAAATCCGCGCCAGAATATCCTCAGTGGCTCAGGTATTTTGAAACATTCTGCACGACAGGAAAGCATCCATGTGAGGAAAAGGTTCGCAGGTTGAAGTGAGTTCAAGTGGGTTCTTAGACTTTCAATTTTTCCGGTTCCCTTATGAGCATGCTGAGACAAGAACTGCGTAGGAAATTACATGTTTTATTTCTCGTAGTGTTGTGTCAACCGCACTTTCCGCAGGTATATTTAAAAACAAATCATTTTCACAAACAAGAAATGATGTCGTATGATTGTTGTTTTCTAAATTTTGGGATAAATGATTCGGAATGATGTATGTGATTTTTCTGCAGAAGTTGACAAATAGTATATTCAAAACATATATTTTATGTATGTCAACATAAATATAATTTAGTATAAATGTGGAAAAACGCTATCAGGAAAAATTGTATAAAATTTGTAGATACCTGCGGAAAGTCAAGGTCAACTATCAAATGTTATATTATTTTACCGAAACTGAAAGGGATCGGCGCACCAGTTCCCACCATAGTTAAATAGTGACTAATTGGAAAGGCTCAACACATCGCTTACACTTTTTCAAGTGCTTAATTGGAAAGGCTCAACACATCGTTTACAATTTCCAGCCACCACTTATATATGGCCATTAACAATTGAAATACGCACATGACGCTCTGGATACTCATAAACGCTGAAAAGTCTAAAATTATCGTTATGCCGATAAAAAATAAGAAGAAGACCCCCTTATTCTCAGGAGAACTGATCCTGAGAACTACTTCGGCAGGTCCGCGTCCGCATAAGTTCAGGGTATTTCGTGACAACAAGGATGAGTATCGATCGCCGGAAGAACTGGTCGATCTTTTGCGGCTTTCGGAACGTATCATGATTACAATTGGTGGGGACAGCAGACGCACATCCGATTTTTTAGAGATGCTCAAAGGCTTTCAACTTGAGGCTGACATGGTCAATGTTTGCAGATTTTGCCTCATAAAGCGTAAATTCAATTTTGTGAACAAAAAGTCAATAAAATATCACCGGGAACTGATCTGCGAAGAATGTGCAAAAGAAGAACTGATGCGTACACTTAGAAATTCCCAGACTAATTACGGGGATGAAGCAGTCGCACACATGGAAGAACTGATGCTGCGGTCGAAAGACCTTGACCGTACTGTGGGAATGTTGAACCCGCAAAAACTTGATCCTTATTTTACCCGTTTTGATACTGTCAAGGCAAATCCCATCCGGGGCACAGCAAAGATCGCCGATCTTCCGATAAGAAAGAAATTCAAGTCCATCCTGTTGGAAAAATCCGAATACCTGTTGCCTGTGCAATCTTTATCTGTTAAAAAAGGATTGCTGGACGGGAAAGCCCAGCTGGTCACTTCAGTGACTGCAACCGGTAAAACACTCATCGGTGAACTGGCCGGAATTGAGAATATCCTGCGCGGCAGGGGAAAGATGCTATATCTTGTACCCCTGGTAGCGCTGGCAAACCAAAAATATGACCAGTTCTCAAAACGATATGGCGGCATCGGGTTAAAAACATCCATACGGGTCGGCAGTGCCCGTATCAAAACCAAAAAAACATCATCCATGAGCAGGTCACTTAATTCTGATATTATTATAGGTACTTACGAAGGACTTGATTACATCTTGCGGACAAGCAACGCAGATCAACTTGGCCAGGTCGGAACGGTGGTCATTGACGAGGTGCATATGCTTGAAGACCCTGAACGAGGGCACAGGTTGGATGGCCTGATAGGAAGAATGAAGTATGTCGCATCCGATGCCCAGTTCATCTATCTTTCTGCAACCGTGGCAAAGCCAGAAATGCTTGCAAAAAGTCTTGATGCTACACTTGTTGAATATGAGTACCGTCCGGTTCCGATCGAGCGGCACCTGTTGTTCTGCCAGGAAAATGACAAGATTCGGCTGATTTCAAAACTTGCCAGGGATGAATATAGCATGACATCTTCAAAAGGACATAAGGGGCAGACAATAGTCTTTACCAATTCCAGACGTAACTGCCACCGCATATCAGAATCCATTTCCATGCTTTCAGCACCATATCATGCCGGTCTTACGCAGCATGAGCGAATATCGGTTGAGAGGAGATTCGCATCAGGCAAATTACCTGTTATTGTGACTACGGCCGCACTTGCAGCTGGTGTTGATTTTCCATCATCACAGGTGATATTTGAATCGCTTGCAATGGGAATATCCTGGATATCCATACAGGAGTTTCTACAAATGCTGGGGCGTGCAGGGCGTTCGGATTATCATGACCGTGGTGTGGCTGTGCTGTTGGCTGTGCCTAACAAAAAATATACATCTGACCAAGCAGAATCCGAAGAGGTTGTTGCTGTGAACCTGCTAAAAGGCAGTATGGTGCATACTGAGATACAGTATGGCGAGGATGAGCAGATGGAGGAGATAATGGCATCGGTTGCGGTGACGTCTTCGAGAAAGGACCTTGAGACAATTCACAGGACGCTGCTTGCTGATTTTGCGATGGGTGCGCTGCTTTCACGATTAAAGAAATATAAGTTGATCAGGCAAAATGGTGACAACATCTCGCTCACACGTTTTGGCAGCATTGCTTCAAGGCATTTTTTGTCAGTCTCAAAGGCTTTCTTGATACGAAGTGCGGTTCTGGCAAACAATGATCCCCTGGATATTGTCACAAACCTTGAATTTTTTGATGCCGCATATTTTAAGTATGCGCCGCAGATATCGGTCGCTTTGAATATAAGTATGCCATCCAGGGTGTTTCAGGGTGCTTCGATCGATATTCTTTTTGAGGGTGAGAATATCTCTAAACTCGATATGAAACTTCAGGATCAATTATTTGATTTTGCGAGTGAGTTTTTAGCATGTTCGTGCAGGGATTCGCCATATTGCGGCTGTCCCGAGCGTAAGTTCTCGGCAAAGGTAATCAAACTCAGGACTGATGGGTATGATCCTGTCGGGATTGTGAGAAAACTGGAAGACCTGTATGGAATTACGGCGTACGGTGGCGATGTGCTAGGTTATCTTGATGGTGTTATTAGAAATCTTGATGCAGTTGAGATGATCGCAAAGGCATATTCGAAAATGGATATAGCTTTTGAGGCTCACAGCCTGAAAAGAGCACTTGAGGGATGATCAAATCAAGATGGATCATGCGGCATGTGGCTCCATGCATCAAAACCTATTAAAGGGATGTAGTTAGAGTACCAATGAAACAGGGTTTATGAGTACCCGTTGAATAAGAAGGATAAGAACAGGAATACGTTTTCATGACTAAAAATAATGAAGATTTAAGAGCAAATCGAAATGTTAAGATCGAATTTTATAGACCTGAGGATTTTAAGCAGGTTTATGCGATAGGTGCAATAGGTGGACACAGTCCTTACGATTTCAGGATTGGATTTTACAATGATTCACCACGTGCATTTGGTGATGGGGGGGATTCACATGTTATTGAGAGGCGGGTAGAGACTGAAGTGATACTGACTCCTCTTGCTGCACTTGAACTTTCACGCTGGCTAAATCAGCATATTCAGGATTATGAAAATATGTTTGGTCCGATCAGCAAGGTGATGCAGGTTAGCGAGAAGCCAAAAGTCAAATCTTCAAAGGACAGTTCTGAGATACAGGGCTATATATAGATCATAAATATACCTATATAGTATGTAATAGGATAAGTGAAGAATTAAATGCGTAAAAAATGCGTGACCATATGATATTTGGTGAGATGATCAATGTTGAATTGTATGGATTAAGATCGATATATCGCTAAGCATAAATATGATATTATGCATTTAAGATTCTTTGGTATCGAATTATCATTGTTTTATTGGTGTTAAATTTACAATTAATGTGAGGATATAATTTTGTTCCCGAATATAAAAGTTCAAAAATCGATTGGCTCGAAGGTTCAGGTAGAGATGAAAGGAGACCACCATATACTTGAAGGTACCCTTAAGAGTGTAGATGATTATCTCAATCTTCACTTGGTAGATGCTGTTGAGATCACAGATGGCGAGAGACTTCGTTCTCTTGGGTCTGTGGTTTTGCGTGGAAACAACGTTATTCTTATTGTCCCTGTGGAAAATTGATGTATTTTATCCTTTGGTAATATGATCATGGAACTGGATGAATTAACGTTAAACACGATCCGCAAGCATGATGACGGTGTTTTCCAGAGTATACTCTGGAAGGAGATGGACATCGATAGCCGGAAGTGCTCAAGGATTGTGACAAAACTGGTAAAGGATGGACTTGTTATACGAGAACATGCTGTTTCGAATGGTGCAAGAACGTACCTGATAAGGGTGGCAGAAACCGTCAAGCCATCGTTTGATCAACTTCTGGCAGGGGATATATTCTCTCCATGTGCAGGATGCAGGGATGCCTGCCAGCCAGAATTCTGTGGGAAACTTGGTGAATGGATCCTAAATTTAAGTGATGGCGATGACCAGTCCTGATCCAGGGCGAAAGCTTAATAATGATGTGTGACTTATTGGGCTCGCTTCACTGCGAATATTCATTATGCTCCGGTAGTGTAGTCAGGCCAATCATTCCGGCCTTTCGAGCCGAAGACTCGGGTTCGAATCCCGGCCGGAGCATTTGAATCTCACTTTCCACACGCCCCTCATCAAAAATAATATTTTTCGCATTCTTTTCCCATCAGACCAAAAAAGTCCCACAATTCATCAGTCATATTTACCACTCTTTTCTCAACATTCTCATCAAGTATAATTGTTAATTCTAGGCACAATTCCATAATCTAGTGATTTTCCACTTTTTACGCCAAACATACCCCCTTAATCAGCTAAATACTGTTTTCCAATCACTT
>DQIO01000266.1 GCA_020793555.1 Methanosarcinaceae archaeon
GTTTGAAAACATATCCGGAATAGTGATGTTGCCCACACAATGTTAAAGAGAAACAAAAACATATATGATACTATATAGTATATTGGAAAATACCAAATACATCAAAGGTGATTACATTAATTATTGAAAATGGGGGTTTTTGATGAAAACGATAAAAAATATTGATATAATAAACAAAAAGAACAATTATCCATCAGTTTTTAATACAATTGATATTGGAAAAATTAATCTTAAAAATCGAATTGTGTTTCCGGCATTCCATACAAATTATGCCAATGCTGACGGAACGGTATCTGATAAACAGATCGATTTCTACAATGCAATAGCACAGGGCGGCTGTGCTTTGATATTCACAGGTGCGGCTGTAGTATCTTCAGATTCCATTGCATTTGACCGTGTGATGAGAATTGATAATGACAACTGTATCCAAGGTCTTTCAGATCTTTTTAGTGAGATCGAAAAAAACGGTGCAGTTCCTGCAGTGCAGTTGATACACTACGGACGTCAGGCACTAAATGCAGTAACCGGTCACGATCTGATCGCACCAAGTGCAATACCATGTCCTATAATGTCACAATTCGATCTAAACTACCATGTACGTGAAATGACACTCGCTGATATCGAGCGCGTGCGCAATGATTTTATTGATGCAACCGTCCGGGCAGCAGATGCAGGAGTAAAAGTTGTGGAAATTCATGTTGCACACGGTTATCTGCTCAATGAATTTTTATCACCATATTCAAATCACAGAAAAGACGACTACGGTGGCAGTTTGAAAAACCGCGCAAGACTCATTATAGAGATACTGGAAGGTATCCGGTCAAAACTCGGATCAAAGATTGCAATAAGTGTGCGTGTCAGTGGAGATGAATATGTGGATGGTGGACTGAAACCATTTGATTATAAGGAGATTATCCCAATGTTTGAACGTGCCGGCATGGATATGTTGAATGTTTCGGCAGGGGTTTACGAATCTGCGGAAAAGATTATACCTGCGCCTGATTTGGGTATAGCACCTTATGTTGATATTGCTGCAGAATTGAAACAATATGCTACTGTACCGGTTTGTACGGTCGGCTCTATATTATCACTAAGTACGGCAGAATCTATTTTATCGTCCGGTAAAGCAGACCTTGTCGCAATAGGACGTGCACAGGTGGCAGATTATGAACTGGTAAACAAATCATTTGCAGGACGAGAAAATGATATAAGGCAATGTACACAATGCGGGAGGTGCATTTTTGCAAATACCGGTGATCCTGAGATGTATTGTACCGTAAATCCATCACTAAAACCTCCAAATAAAAAATAGGTAAAAATACTATGCAAGATTTAAATTGTGCACTTACCGAAATTGATGTAATGCTGCCTCCAAAGCAATATATCAAGAACATTATACAGGTTACTTGTGACAAACTCGATTACCTTTTTGGAACTGTCATTGAGATCGACGAAAATGGCGATGCAAATATGATCGCTTCATATAACCTACCTGAAAACTACCCTGAAATGGTAAATAAGGTAGAAGCATCAATTCTTTCAGGTCCGGCAGGTGAAGCCTTTGAAACAGGCAAGATCCTTGTTGTGCATAACCCTTTTTCAGACCCACGCTTAGCACCATGGAAAGGCATGGAAATCATCACAGGTCCCATTGAAACAATAATTTGGATACCCCTTTTTAAAAGCGGCAAAGTATTTGGAATCTGTGCATACCATAATGAAAATAAAAAGGAGATGTCAGATTCTGATCTGTCAGTACTTGAACAGATCGGAGTGATGATCTCTATCGCAATTACAAGCAATCAATATCTTGGCAAGTTAACCAGAAAAACGAATGAACTTGAAAAAGAGATCATTGAACGGAAGAAAGCAGAAAATCAACTGCAACAATTGTCTGATGAACTTGAGATCAAGGTTGAAGAAAGAACTTTGGAACTTTCAGAAGCAAACAACAAGTTACAGTTATTTAGGAATCAGATCGACCAATCAAATGATGCTATATTCGTTACAGACCCAGAAACATCTCTTATTTTAGATGCTAATGAGAAAGCATGCACCAGTCTTGGCTATAGTCGTGAAGAACTTCTCAGCACTAAAATTATAGATTTTGAAATGAAATACCAAGATATTGATTTATGGAAAGATCATGTGGATGAAATGAAGATAAATGATTATCAGACAATAGCAGGTGTGGGGGCACATAAACGTAAGGATGGCACTTCATTTCCGGTAGAAGTGAATGCCAAATTGATCAACCAGGATAAAAAAGAGTATCTTGTAGCTGTTATCCGCGATATCACCGAACGCAAACAGGCTGAAAAAGAAGTAAGGCTCAATGAAGCTCGCCTTGCAGCTTTGTTAAAAATTAGCCAGATGAAAGAAGCAACTATCACTGAGATTGCAGATTTTGTTCTTGAAGAAGGGATCAAACTTACCGAAAGCAAAATTGGTTATCTGAATACGGTCAATGAGGATGAAAGTATTCAAACTGTAATTTCGTACTCAAAAGATGTTATGGAACAATGCAATCTTAATAATCAAATTAAATTTGTAACCGAAAATGTAGGACTGGGAGCAGAGTGCATAAGGCAGCGAAAGCCTGTTATCATTAATGATTATTCTGCACCTCATCCAAATAAAACCAATTATCCTGAAGGACATGTCTCAATATTACGCTATCTTAGCATTCCTTTGTTTTACAAAGAAAAAATTGTTGCAACAGCAGCTGTAGCTAATAAAGAAGATGAATATAATGATTCTGATGTACGCCAGCTGACATTGTTGATGAATGGTATGTGGGAGCATATCAAACGCATAGAATCTGAGAAGGAACTTATGGATACGAAAAACTATCTTGATATGATAATTTCGATGTCCTCTGATGGCATATTTGTAATTGATGCCGAAGGCAGATTTGAGTTTTGCAATGATGCATGCTGCGAAATTTCCGGATATCAAAAGAATGAATATATCGGTAAATCATTTATGGGACTCATACCCGAAGATTACATTCAATTTATGGTGGATAGATGGCAAGAAGCTCAAGCAGGTGAATGTGGGCCATACGAAACCGTCATCCTAAGAAAGGATGGTACAAGGCGTAATTTACTTGTTAGTCGCGGAAATTTTATACTTAACAAGCAGCAAAAACATTGTTCAATTATAAAAGATGTAACTACTGATTATGCCGGGTATATCGATATGATCTTAAAAGACATGAAAGAAAATAGAGAGGATTAACCTCATATCTTTTTGTATATGCGGGCAGAGTTGTCAACAGATATTAACAATTTGCCGAGATCCCCTGTTTAAAATTCGGATTTCCCGAGTACAAGATATGCATCTTGAGAAAGGTTCATGTGGAACTGATTATAAAGGCGCTCTTTAAGTTCGACTGAGAAATATATCACAACATTCCGACAAAGTATCAAATCAACCGGACTAAAACCTATTCCTTTAATGAGGTCTCGTTTTTTAAATTGAATCAATTTTTTAATGTTATCTTTTGCCCGGTATTCATAGCTGTTTTAAGACTTTTATCATCAATGTCTGATGCAAAGATAGTAATGTTTTGTTCATGTCCACGTTTTTGCATTGCATCAAGTACGATCATTGCAAGCGTATAAGGTTCTGCACCACTTGAGCACCCTGCGCTCCATATTTTAACAGCACGATCTTCCTCTTGTGCTTTTTTAAGTATGTCAGGCAATACATTTTTCTCGATCAATCCAAATACATCGGGATCCCTGAAAAAATTGGTGACATTTATAGTAAGTGCATCCATCAATTTTTTGATTTTATTGATCCAATCTTACAAGTATTGATGTGCTTAATATAAGTGCACTGATTAAGAATATCGATACAAAGCCAAGGTAGTTTATGAACAAACCTGCAATAAGCGGTGCAAGTGCAAGACCGCCATATGTACAGGTATTGAACAAGCCCATGGCAAGTCCACGGTCTGTATCCATGTGGGATGCAGCAAGCGGCAATCCGACCATCGCAATACCCGAACCTGCGCCAAGTATTATAAATCCTGACATGGGATGATGTATTGCAAGTAGGGCGCCAATGGCGGAAATTCCCATACCGGCGCGTATCATGGTATTGTACCTGATCAATGATCTCCCCACTAAAAGAGATGTGATCATTGCACTTACGTATAGACCGGCTATGGCAGCACTAAGTTCTGTTTTTGCCAATACGTCTGCGCTGTAGTCCGGATAAAAGGCTACAAGGACACCGGTCGAGCCGAACAAAATGAACGAAAGTATCCAGATATTGATAAAACGACTGTCAAACAGTGTGGATAGGGTTCTTTTAACTTCGATCAAGATATCCTCACTTATTTTTTTATGTGCATGTTTGGTGGTTGAAAGTTTCGGGTGTATTAGCTTAGGCAAAGCCAGCAGTAACACAGCAACCGAAGCAATGGTAAAGATTAATATTCCACCCTTGATACTGGTTGTTGCCAAAAGTCCCGATATCACAACACCTGTTGCAAGTCCGCCATTCAATAGAAAATTAAATTCACCTATGCAGCGGTTTCTGTTCTTAAACTCAGAAAGCATTGAAAATGCAGCCGGGAAAAACGCGCCACATGCTGACCCCTCAATAAATCGTGCAATAGAAAGTATCCATAGATCGTTTGATACTATTATCAATATTCCTGATATTACAGTCAGAAATATTCCCAAAAATATGAATCGAATGTTGCCATGTCTGTCAGCCAATATTCCAAAGGGAAGCATTGTGACAAGCGCACCTAAAAAATATGAGGAAAAAAGTAAACTTGATGCTATCGGACCATAAGATATATGATTGGATGCTGCAAGTTCCGGCAATACCGGAATAGCTGCATCGGATAGACCCATCATTACAAAAACAGATGCATATAAGAAAATCTTATCAGTATTCATGGAAGTTGCCTTTTTTCAAAATGTGGGCCATGCTGTTGCATAGTGAAGTCTCATATTTGATTTCATCAAATTGGTTACACGCTTAATAATAGTTCCGATACCATGGTTGTTTTATTTTAATTCGGACGTATCCTCATTATTTAATATTTGTAAAATATGTATTGAATATATATGGTTTTATTATTGTACGAGAATATTAATTATGTCTAAAAATATCAGCCAATATATAATAAAATGTATCTAAAAATAAATTTTCGGCAGTTGTTTAATTATAAATAGATGCAATAACATGTATATCAATTTATTATATAATCTAGACTATACATCAATTTATCATACAATATATACTATATATTAATTTATTATACAATCTATACTATATATCAATTTATCATACAATCTATACTATATATTAATTTGTTCTGCAATCTATTCTATATATCATGTAATACACATATTATTTTGTTATGATGTGTATTCTAAATAATATATTATTTCATGACTATGTTTAGTTTGTATGTGCAACTTTTAAATATATCATATGTAATAAAAATAAAGTGTGGACGTTATTATCTTTTTTAAAATATAAAAAATAAATCATTTCAACAATCTTATTTTTTGTGGTAGCTAATATAGTATTTTTAAATGATTGCAAAGTATAAACCTATATTTATAATTGCATTTTTAACGTGCATAGTATACACTCGGCAGGTATAAAATGGTTAAGAACACATAGGGGAATTTTGAGATCAAATTGATTTCTTAGGAGATATATTCACATAAACTATATGAACACACATCTCATGTATTATGAGTACCTTATTCAATACTGTTTTTTGCACTAAATAAGGGGGTTGTGGGTCTGAACTTCAATATTCCTAGATACTATGTAATAAACATGTTAACAAAACTGCATATATATCCAGTTGCACCTATCTATTCATATAAACTATGTGAATGTTATACGCAACTAACCCAACTCGATCAATCGTGGTCAAAAAGTGCAAGATTAAACTATTGATATTACTTGTAGTTATAGTATATGGTATTAATATTATATTTCTTCGTTTTTGTGAACAGAATGCGCCAATTACAGTTATTCCTCATTAAAATGCAACATTTCAGTACACTGTTTTTATAATTTCAATAGGTCTGTGCATTTTTTAAATTTGAATTTTTCTAAATTTATTTATCGACTAACATTAATATGCAATTATAAAAATGCATCAAAAAATACAGCGTTTTGTCATAATATATTATCACATAATATAAAATGGACTGAATATTATCAATTAAATTTGTGTAATAATATATTGTTACATTCACTTTTATTATTATACATGGGTATTTATTAATTACTATTAATAATTAGTTATTTATTTAAACTATATAATGTATTTAGAAATATATAATTGCTATTATATTATAGTGTTATAAATTATTTGGGATATAATATGAGATATGACAAAAATAATGAGTTTAATTGAACAGATCAAACATCAATCGCAATTCCAAAAACATCTTCAAACTTATCATATTTCTTACGTGCATTATAGAGATATTGACGTACACATTCATCCCCTTTTACACGAGCAAAAATTGCAGTGATCTCAGCAGATGAAAATATAGTTATCAATTGTTTCATAGGGATATTTTTCAATGATTGAAGCTTTTCATTGATTTTATCATCAGATCCACATTCAATTGAGTTACATTTAGCATCATTGTTGCAAATATCATCTGAAAAATGAGAGATTACAGCCTCATCCAGCCATGCCCAATTATAATCATAGATATTTGCATAAATAAGTCCACAATTGCCACACTTAGACACGATAATCAAATCTTCATTAAACGCGTGATAACTGATACTCAATAAATTTGCCCCACATGAACTACAAATTCCAACTTCATTGTTTTCAATACCACGTGCATGAAGTTGATTTTCATCAATACAAAGAACATTATTTTTTAGATCGTATTCAAAATTCATATTATCCCACAATGATTACAAATATCACAAGTCTTTAATTATCAGTAACATATCAAGTATGGTATATTACAATAGTACAATACACCATAATAGATACATTACAGATATATTACAATTATGTCAGTGCATAAATTTGGATCTAAATTAGAGTTTATAACTTTTTATCACATGACAATATCTTGGAGATTGTCGAAAAAGCCTAATTTTTCGAATATTTCAGCTTTACTATCTAAACTTGGTCGGGCGCAGCATAGTGATTTAGTTTTAACAATATTTCTGGAAGTTTCAATTTTGGCGCTTTTCAGGACTTTTCCGACAATCTCATCTTAAACAATTAATTTAAAAATCTAAATCTATATATAGTGGACCAGACATAATTATATTGATAATAGAAAGGAGGCTATCCCCATGAGTTCCATCCGATCTAAAATAAAACGACGTTTAGAAAAGTTCATTGAATTAGATGCAAACGGTGTTCGAAGTCATATTTTGTCTGCTTTTTTAAAGTTAAAAGAGGCCACAGTAGATAAACTACATGAAGTACTTTCAAAAAAATATGATGTTAGTCGAAGTGCAGTTGCGTCCATGGTAGGATATATTCATTCCAAACTTGGAATTTTAAGGGCGTACAAAGAATCATACAAAACTCCTATCGTCTATTCTTTGAAAGAAGAATATGCAGATATGATTAAAGTTACACTTAATTCAAATTCTAAAGCCGCCACTACTTGATAATTGTCAATTGATTAAATAAAATGACACTTGTTAAGGATGCACCCAGAACTGCCACCACCATCATTATACGTTCCGATGCAGGTGCACGCATAACGCACTCTAAAGACCCTTTTTACAGCTTTATGCGCCGATTGTTCCAGGAAGACGCAACTGCTGTAAGAGGACAAAAGTTTCTCACAATGGTCGAGGAACGCCAGAAAAGCGGCAATCCGATCAAGACTAATGAGTGGGAGTCGATCCTTGAAGAACTCGATATCGGGCGCGCATCTTTTTATTCAATGCGAAATAAACTTCTGGGCGCAGGACTGATAAGTAACAAAAACCGCGAGTACCGGTTATCAGGCCAGTTTAGTAAAGACCTTATCGATATGGCAAAATGGTGGTGGTCGGTTGTATTGGACGAAAACCCGGACAACCTGTGATGATTATTGCATGTCAACCGATAGATTAATACACTACTTTTGCAATTAAGGTGATGTATTCGCAGCAGCCCGGTAGTGTAGTGGTCAATCATGCAGGACTCTGGATCCCGCAACCTCGGTTCGAATCCGTGCCGGGCTACTAAATCATTTTTTAAAATCCTGTTATTTGATGCTAATTATGATGAATTTGGCCAATATTTAGCTTATTTTTATTCCATGGGAATATTTTGCACTGGATAAAGACAGGTTAAGTCTATTCAAACCACATTAATATTTTTAATATCTTATAGCAACCATCCCCCTTCACCCATGTATGCATGATAAAATCTTTCTACACGACATAATTTGCAATAAAAAAAGTAAAAAATGAACCTCCCCACAGCAGAGCTGTGGGGTATTATAATTAAGATAATCTGAATTAATTACTTTATTTTAACAAGAACAGCATTTTTTTTCTTCTAAAAGTGGTTGTAGTAGTGTTTCCAATTCTGAAAAAGAATGTGCAATTCTTTCTTTGAAAACACCTGAAAGCATTGGATTATCCGAGTTATTCATAAAAGTTCTCGAATCTGTTTTTAGTCCTATGCATTCTTTATCATATGCAAATCCAAGACCTATTTCAACACATGCCCCTTCATCAGGAACCCTACCATCCATTATAAAAACAATAATGTCTGCTTTTTTAATCTCATCCAGATCTCTTTTAAAAATTAGCCTTCCAGCTTCATCATCATCAAGCGATTCATTAATTAAATTTGATAGTTCATAACCATCTCTTTGTGGAAGAAATGTGCTAAATCCAATGTCGGTTAAAAACTTATCTAATTTAAGGTTGAATTCTAATTCTGCCTCTGAGAAAAGTGGGCCTGCAATGTAAATGTTACAAGTCAAATTAACGTCCTCCATATCTCTGTTTTTCCCTATAAGGAATTGTAACTTCTGTGAAAACAGACTCAAAATATCTATCGGTCATCCCTGCTAAATAATCTCGAACGATTTCTGCTGGTTTAGCACTTTCAAGGTAAGCAGCAGATATCCAATCTAAATCGATCATATGCTTATAAACTAAGGAGTTTTTATTCTTATCTTTCTTATCTTTCAAAAAATAGTCAAAAAGGTATGAATACATATGTTCTATTTTAGGAACTTGTTCTTTTAATTTTTGGTGATAATAAATATTATTGTAATTAAACTCTTTGAAATCTTTTACGCATTCCGAAACATCTGATGAAAATGAAATATGATCAGTACCATAGCTACTATTAATAACATCTCTAATTAAAGTGTCTAAAATTAGCCAATTTATGTTTTTTCCAGATTCATATCCAAATAATTTTTTGCAATTTTCAGGCAGATTAACTAGCTCTTTCTCAGTAATCAAATCTACTTCAATTGCATCTTGTAAATCTCTACCCAAATAAGCAATTGTATCTGATATTCTAACTAAACAACCTTCCATTGTTAAAGGGAAAACAGCATTTCCCTTCTTGATTTCATTTAACTTTTCATCAAACGATTTCCAATCAGGAGTGCCTGTGGGCTTAAGGATTTTATTGTGAACTTCACCATCATGACACAAAATTCCATCCAACGTCTGAAGAGTAAGATTGCAATCCTCAATTTGATCTAAAAATTGTATGTCTCGAAAAAGCTTTTGAATGTATGATTCTATCTGCATCCCTAAAAAAGGGTGGCCTCAAGAAAGGTTCTTCTTCTCTTCTATCGTGCCTTCGTATGTATTCTGAATTTTTTGTAGCATATTCTGAATACAACCGCTCTTTATCGTTAGAATTAAGTTCGATTTTATCTATTATTTTGCTTTTGATTTTCATAAAAGTACCTACATTATTAATCACATAAAAATACAATTTTTAAAATCATACTCACTTATTTTATTAATTTATTTAACATAAGCATAATTGTATCATTTTCTCAAATAATTATTTTGTCATTTAGACGTCAGTGAGTTAACTTATATATGCCAACTATTTGCTAATACTATCTTTGTATTGCTAGTTAATGTATTAAACCCAAGCACTGTGAAAGTAATCTACAAAATAATGACAAAATGAAAATTTGTTTTACCAAGATGTTTGCACACATCCATCATTATGTCAAGCTCTTTCTTTGTAAGAAGATCATCTGGTTGTATTGGCCTACCAAACCATTTTTTAAAATAGATTCTAAACCACATTCGTTTAACTGCTCTTGACACTGAGTGACCAATTCGTCGCAATCGGCGCCTTTTACCCCCCGCCAGCTAAATCCTCGCTGAGGCTCAATTTACTTAGAGTAAACTTGATCAATTCGAGTCCCATTTTTACTTTACACTTCAATCTCCAGCAAATCAGAAGCGACCCATGCGCCCCTCTTAAAATACTGTTGAAGAAGTTCAACAGATTCCCCCTCATGCCCCTGCATGTGAGGATATAAATGCGTCAAATAGAGCCTGTCAACATTGATATCCTGGCCATGTTCATCCATGTAACCAGCCAACATATCAGGAGTAGTGTGATTTGTGACCTCGAAACCGATTGGGAATGAACACTCATGAACTAACACATCGACATCACCACACAAGTTCATGATAGGACCGCATGGTTCAGTGTCCCCGGAATACACTACTGTTGCGCCGCCGGACTCGATCCTGTAGCCAAGTGAGGGTACGCTGTGCACACCTGACGCGCAGGTGATATTACAATTGACACCATCCGGCGCGAATACTTCACCGGCGGCGACTTCTGTTACACTGATGTCTACATTGCCCTGCATGTAATCATAAACCTCAAGCAGACCAGATATCCACTGTTGTGTGCCTTTCGGACCATATATTGTGACATCTGTCTTGTCGCAGAGCCAATTGGCTTTGATTAAGCACAAGACATCTGACACATGGTCAAGATGCAGATGAGAGAGCACGATCGTATCTATGTCTGTGTGGTCGTAACTGCTTTCGAATATACGGTTCAATACGCCGCCGCCACAATCGAACAGGATCGGCTTTGAATCGATCTCAATTATCATGCCGGACTGCACCCTGCCAGGCTGCGGGATCGCAACACCTGTTCCGAGGAATGTTATTTTCATGCATTTGCATTGTTTCCAATAGTAATTTAAGTTTGCCAGCTTACCTTGGCAGTTGAATACTGCCACCTTTGATAGCAAAGATCAGCATCGCAAAAACCACTTGCCATGCCAATAGACCGCGCTCTGGCATTGTATTAAGAACAAGGCTTAAGTAAGTTAAACATAATTAAAAGCTGTCTTGCTCAGTTCGAAATCTCGAACAGCGCATGATGAGTTTTACAATAGGCGCGAGGGTAGCCCAGCTAGGTCAAAGGCGCTGGACTTAAGATCCAGTAACGCAGGTTTTCGAGGGTTCGAATCCCTCCCTTCGCATTTTTTTGAGTGATGAATCGTTGGTTTTTTGTACATCCTGTTATTGCAATGAAATTGTGTCAACTAAACTAAATTTTTGATTTTTTGGTAACTATTCAGCTATACCTAAACGTTGTCGTTAGATTGAATAATTCCTAAATAGATAGTAGCACAACAATTGACTGGAAGTTAAGAAAACGTGGCATCAGTTCCCGCCGCAGGCG
>DQIO01000328.1 GCA_020793555.1 Methanosarcinaceae archaeon
GATAGAATCACTCCAAGAGATTCAGCAATAATCTCTTTTATAATTATATTCTTAGCTTCAATAGGAATGTTAAATGCCGGTGAATCAAATGTAGTTTTATACATGGTTTGTTTCTGTTGTTTCTGGTTGTGTCTGGGTGGCTGGTTGGCAATAGCTCCTACTTCTACAGCAACATTCTTTGGAACCGAACACTATAGTAAAAACTATGGTGTGATGTTCACTGCATACGGTGTCGGTGCAATATTAGGAACTTTAATATCGGGAAGCCTTAAAGATATATTTGGGAGCTATATCTATACTTTCTATCCGACAGCAGTGCTTGCAATTATTGGAATAGCAATCGCAATTGTTCTGTTAAAACCTCCTGAAAATAGGTGAAATCGCTGCAATGCGTTAAAGTTATAACTACCAATACAACAAAACATCATTCATGAACCATAAAAATAGAACAGCACCCCGATATGACATGCTATTTGAAGACGGTACGTTCAATGCCACCCTCCTGATAGGCCCCGACCCGTGGGATGCGCATTTTGACACCAGTGTTTTTCTGGGAGCGCGGCTCAAACTCAGAAACATCGGTTTCAAGATGACAGGGCAACTTCGCGGATATGAAGAATTCAGGACAACATTCAACCATGATAACAACGACGTTGAAGCACGTATCCGGCTGGTTCATGGCAGCAATTGTGACCTGAACTTACAGGAACTCTGGCAGGAATCGTTGATATACGAGGATTTCATTTACCTGAAATCCCATGCAGGATACGGCAAGCATATCAGCCTGAGCGATGATGTGGGAATCTTTACCGAAGCAATGAAAGAAGGATTTGAACACCCTGACAAAAAACCGCATCAATTGTATTATCTTGATTGCTGCAAAAGCGAAATGTATTACAAAGACGCTTTCCGTGACTTTGTGGGACATGAGGGAGTAGACCTTATCCTGCATCAGTGGTTTTGTGATTATAAAAAGATCGGACCTATGGTTGTACTTATACGAGAACTGATGGCAGGGTCGGATTTTGAGACTATTGTTGCCGAAATGAATGAAGAATATGGTGTGCCACATTTTGATGTGGAAGATGACCCTGCCGATATGCGACTTGATCGGAAAATGGTCACGTATTCAGTGGGTTAGATGCTTTGTGGGTGACTTTTCTTCGATAGTGTATGATCATTAGCCGCTTTTTGACAGGTTTGGACCTGCAATTTTAGAACATAACCATTGTTTGACAGGTTATTTATAGATAATCGGCTATGGAATTAAACGATGCCGATTCCAAAATATGCCGTCATAGCCTGTCCAAAGTGTCGAGTCCATTCCCAGATAATTGAGTACGGCACAGCGACAACGAAATGCCAAAATTGCGGGGCTGCCCTTAAAATCAATAAACTCAGGATATTTCATTCTTCCGATATTCTTGAAGAGGCGATATCAGCCCGCACGCAATTACAGGCCCGAATTCATGGGAAATCTGTTGATAATAATATATCTAAGATGGGATTTGTGGATGATCGGGAAATATCCAAAACCAAATCTAAAAACAGTCCTAAAAGGAATGCACAAAAAACTATTATTGATATTCTAAGGTCTGCTGACGGTGCGCTTGAAATTGAAATATTGAAAATGCGTGCATTGGATCATGGCATTGACGCTGATGGGTTTGAGAAGATACTTGAAGGATTGTTTCGGGTAGGAGAGGTATATTCTCCTGATATTGGGTATGTGCGCCTTGTTTGATATTGGTTTTGAGTTATTCTGACATTGTTTGTTATGTATTTTGTAAATCCGTGATGATGGGATGCGCCGTCTATCGCGCTGTTGTTGCAATGTTTGTTTTTTTGGTTATGCGCAAGATATATCATAGAAGACATCCTATTAATCAGGTCTAACGAATGCCATTTATGGCTACGTCGTTTATTAACAAAAACATCGTAAAACCGGTAAAAATATGTCAAATCCAGCAATTGATATTGTAGAATTATTACTAACTGCACAGATATACAACAAATATTCTGAAATGGATGTCAATGACCTCTCCAAGAATATACGTAAGAATTACTGGAGCAGCAAGCAAAAAACTGTCCCAAAACCAATCAAAGTTTCCATATCCGATGTCGTATCACTCTACGATATCAAAGATGTGAAAACTGTTGTGAAAGCACTTCCTTTTATCGATATTGATGATCTCGATTTTAAGGTAAAACTCACCTCTTTTGGTGTTGGAGAAGAATGGTTTGAAAAACAGGATGATGCAAAAGAGAGAGTTTCCAACAATCCAGTACTTGCATTCTATTATGAAAAAAAAACCTCATCCAATGCCGATTATAAGGAAGCCCGCGCACGATCAAGACCAAAGGAAGTTGACAGGGAATGGATCGAATCCCTTGTCAGCGAGGTTGCGGAAGAAGAGGGCGGGGATGAGATGCTTAAACTTGCACACATCGTAGCTCCGGAAGATGTGCGACAACCCCTTAGTGATCTCGTCCTGACAAAGGATCAGATAGGTGATGTGGAAAAGATCGTAAAAGCTATCCAGTACAGGGATTTCCTTAAACGAATAGGCCTTTATGATGTGGGGAAACTACTTTTTGTGGGACCTCCCGGGACGGGTAAGACGTCTGTTGCAAGTGCATTGTCAGAGCGCCTATCAATACCTTTTGTTGAGGTTAAACTTTCGATGATAGCTGACCAATATCTTGGCGAGACTGCCAAGAACATTGACCGTGTATTCAATCTTGCCAAAAGACTGAGTCCATGTATCCTGTTCATTGACGAGTTCGATTTTGTTGCAAAAACCAGGGCATCGGACGAACATGCAGCACTCAAGCGTGCTGTGAATACGTTATTAAAAGCAATTGATGAGATCAGTTTGACAAATGACGGTGTGTTGCTCATTGCTGCAACGAATCATCCGAGAATGCTGGACAGTGCGGCATGGAGACGGTTTGACGAGATTATGAGTTTCCCGCTGCCTGATGAGCAGATGAGGGTAAAGATACTGGATATTGTTTTGAGGGCGATTGATGGCACTATTGATTCTAAAGAAATTGCATCCTTAACGGAAGGGTATGCAGGGTCTGATCTTCGTATGGTAGTACGTGAAGCGGTTTTGAGTGCGCTTGTCGAGGAAAGAATGTCACTGACACAGGATGATATGCTAAATGCTGTGGATAATTTCAATGAGCGCGAAGGCATTCGTACAGATGAATACGGGATATGATATTGAAGTTATCATTATTGTTTATGTTTGAACGAGGTTTGCCATGAAAGTGACTTTGCTTGGTACGGGTGATGCGACAGGTACACCTGTTATTGGTTGTGATTGCCCTACATGCATGGATGCCAAGACAGGTGGAAAAAGCCGAAGATTGCGCTTTTCGATCCTTGTGCAGTCAGATGTGGGGCAGGTACTTATTGATACAGGTCCCGATCTAAAAAGTCAATTGATCGAGAACGGTATTGACCATGTTGATGCTGTGATATGGACTCACGGGCATTATGACCATTATGCCGGATTCGGTGAATTCCACAGGATACAGCGTAATGTTGATGTGTACGGACTTAAAAGTACACTTGATTATATCTTGGATTATTTATATTTCTTAAAACCGATCAGGCATGATGTATTTATGTACGAGCCGTTTGAACTGATTGGACTTACATTTACATTGTTTGAGGTAAAACACCCTCCTGTGAAGAATGCTGTTGGTGTCATGGTTTGTGAGGGCGATAAAAAAGTAGTGATCACCGGAGATGCAATTCGAAATATTCCTTCAAAAAGCATGAATATTATCCGGCATCCTGATCTGTTGATAGCGGATGGGATCGTTCCACCTACGATGAATGTGAAAAAGCACATGAATTCACAAGAAGCGGTGGAATTAGGAGAAGAGATCGGTGCAAAAGAGGTTGTGTTGACGCATTTAAGTCATTATTTCGAGCCGCATGATGTGGCTTCAAAGACCATGCCGCTTGGATATGATGGAATGGTGTTTGAGGTTTGATGGTGTTCACTTTTTGATTCTGCCAAACATTTGGGTTGATGGGTTTGTGCACGGGTGGCGTTTTTGTATCTCGGATTTGCGTAATATTGGCTCCCTCTGTCGGTTATTACCGTTTTGAGCTTTCGAATTCCACCATATTCATTCAGTACATCTTCTACAATACCAATGTTGTTTTCGCCAGTAACTGCATCAAATTCATCACCCGAAAGGATGTATCTTGAACAATCATCCAAAGCTATAGATACTTATTTTCTGTTAATTTTACGACTTTATTTCGTTTTCCCATGCAAAAAAAGACGAGCATATAAAGTCAAAGGTTTCGGGACTATACAATATCAATAAGCAACCGATTGGTTTAAGAGTCACTAAAGACAATCATGATTGATAATCTTAAAGTTTGATATTAGATAAAATCAAAACAACTTATAAAATGATGGATGATAAAATATGGAAAACAGACCTCTTGATATACTAAATGGTTCATTGAACACGCCTGTTATTGTACGATTGAAAGGTGCACGGGAGTTTAGGGGTGAATTGCAGGGTTATGATGTACACATGAATCTTGTACTTGACAAGGCTGAGGAAATAAGAGATGGAGAATCCGTTCGAAAAATGGGTAGTGTTGTGATACGTGGGGATAATGTAGTGTATGTATCTCCGTAATGTATATTAAGTAATAAATGTATCATGGCTAATCTCCTGCAACAAGATAATTTATCAGTCGGATTGACTTAAGATATGTGAAATATATACAATGCTTACGTGTTATATCTGAGTTGTAAGAGATAAGTGTTCAATAATCAAAGATTATTAAATAATATTGTTTAAAATAAGGTGATAATAAATGTCTAAAGGTACTCCTTCAATGGGTAAGAAACAAAAACGAACCCATGTAAAATGTAGACGCTGCGGAAGCGTTTCACTAAATATTCATACAAAACAATGTACATCATGTGGCTTTGGAAAGTCCAAGCGCATGAGAAGTTATAAATGGCAGGCAAAGTGCAAATATTAATTTAACGAGAAAATTCTCCCTTCGGTCGAATTGACTCAAATTATATAATTATATAAATTATATACTACCAAAAGCATCATTTTTTCATAATATATATTTTATAAAATATATAGTTCAAGTAAATCTGCCTGACAAAGGGGATTGGCTTGTTCCAGAGGATGAAAATGCGAGAAGAATGCGGTGTTGCCGGTGTTGTGATGCATGATGCAAAATCACAATCAAATCCAACTGCTCTTCAAATCTATTATGCACTCTACGCTCTTCAGCATAGAGGGCAGGAATCCACTGGTATAACTGTTCATGATGGAAATGCGATACGTTCCTTTAAGGGAATGGGTCTTGTGCCGGAAGTTTATTCTAAAGAAGAGCTTAGCAATTTGAGTGGTCATGTTGGTATCGGTCATGTTCGCTATTCAACAACAGGTGCTTCCGGAATTGAGAACTGTCAACCTCTTGTTGTAAATTTTAAGGGCGGAACAGTTGCTTTGGCACACAACGGCAATTTTGTCAATGGCAAAGATCTTCGTGATGAACTCGAATCAAAAGGTAGTATTTTTATCACAGATTCAGATACTGAGGTCATATTACATCTTCTTGTTAAGGAACTCCTCAAATCAAATATTGTTGATTCTATTCATGCTGTTATGCGCAGGCTTTTGGGTTCATATTCACTTACAATTTTAGTAGATGACCTGTTAATAGCTGTCAGGGACCCGTTGGGACTTAAACCGCTTTGTATCGGGGAGATTGAAGGCGGACATGTAGTTGCATCGGAGAGTGTTGCAATTGACACGCTAGCCGGTACTTTAATAAGAGATGTTGCTCCCGGTGAAATATTGATCTTCAAGGATGGCGAGATTGAGAGTCATCAGATATATAATGAAAAGAATCCCGCACATTGTGTTTTTGAATATATTTATTTTGCAAGACCAGACTCAATTATAGATGGTCAGCTTGTATATCGTGTACGTGAGCGGATTGGGGAACAACTTTCAATCGAACATCCGGTTGAGGCAGATATTGTATCACCTGTTCCGGATTCAGGGATTACGTCTGCGATCGGATATTCTGACAAGTCCGGCATAAAATATCATGAAGGATTGATGAAAAACCGTTATATCGGGCGCACATTTATCATACCCGGACAAGCTATGCGCGAGTCTGCCGTAAAACTTAAAATGAATACGATCTCGCAAAATATCGATGGAAAGCGTGTAATTCTCATTGATGACAGTATTGTGCGTGGTACGACATCCAGAAGAATAATTGACATGGTTCGCAGCGCAGGTGCTGTTGAAGTGCATGCAAGAATAGGAAGTCCGGCAATTATTGCACCTTGTTATCTTGGAATCGACATGGCAACACGTGATGAGCTCATTGCAGCCCACAAGACCATACCCGGTGTTGAAGCTGTGATAAATGCAGATTCTCTTGGTTATTTAAGTATAGATGGGCTTGTAGGGGCAATTGGGATCGATAAAGAGAATCTATGTCTTGGATGTTTGACAGGTTCATATCCGGTAGAAATACCAGGGGAAAAATGTCATCGTAGACAGTTAAAGTTGAACGAGTTTTAGTTTTGATGATTAATTTTAAGTCAAGATAAGTTTTTTTTTGATATCATATCAATCTACATATTTCATAATATATGGTTGCATCTTGATTCCAACATATCCGATAATACACCCGATAAGCGCACCAGCCAAAACATCCGATGGATAGTGTACTCCAACAAAAATCCGACTTAATCCAATAAGTGATGCCAGTATCCATATTAATAATCTGGACTTGCTATTATTTACAAGTGGGTGTAAAAACATTGCAGATGCAAAAGAGCGGATTGTGTGTCCGCTTGGCATGGAATAACCGTGTGCTTCGATGACAAAGCGTACGCCTTCGGGGCGAGGAACTTCAAACAACGATTTAAGGGAAAGTGACAACATTATTGCTATGAAAATTATAAGTGCATATGAAACTGCGACTTTTTTACCTTTCCATAGGTACAGTGCTACTAATATCGCTATCCATAGGATATAATCTCCAATAATTGACAAGAATATCATTACAGGGTCAAGGGCAGGATATGAGTTTAAAGATTGCAGGATTTGGTAGTTCAGGGTTGACAACGACATGTGATCGAATTGTAATAAAAATATAAAATTATAATTTCAAATACTTTCTCTTTTATGCTTTGATTTCTATATGAAGTTTCGGAATGGAAAATATGCATGAATCTGCAACTTCTGATATAAGTTGGTAGCAGGTAAATGTAGGGGATAGTATTCCGAATATGGCATCCAAAATTTGATGTGAAAGAATGTATACCTACAAAATCTGATGACTTTTAGAAGTTAATTGTCGCGATTGATATTGATTATAGTTATTTTTTGGCTTTATTTTTTTCAAAGATGAGCTGGAAATATAAAAAGACACAGATTTCACAGATTTACACGGATTTGTAGTCGCATCTACATCTGATCTATTTGCTGTATAGCTGGATTATGATATTGTGTCATTGATTATAAGACATAATATCCGGCTGTCAGGATGATGGTCAGCACTCCCAGAAATATGCAAAAGATGGAAAAATCCACTCTATCGGCAAATTGCAGCAAGAAATCCATCATTATATATCCAACCAAAAGTGATGACAAAAACATTGCCAGCCCCAATATAGGATCGAAGGTCAATATCATGCCAGCGTCCAGGGCAACTGCACCCAGCACAACCGGAACACTAATCAGGAATGAAATCACCAGAGCTGTCTTTTGTTCAACATTCCTAAGAAGCAAAGTCGTTAGTGTCACACCTGAGCGGGATATGCCCGGGAGAATGGCAAATCCCTGTACCAGTCCCAGTACTATCATGTCAAAAAGAGAGACAGACTCCATAGATTTGTGTCCTTTTCCTTTATTCAGGCCAAGAATTATACCGGTTAGAATGAGTAGGACCCCTATGAGGAGTGAGGCGGCAATACCACCGGTAAAGGTACTTTTTAAGATGAAATACAGGGGCAGACCAGTCAGTCCGGTGCATACGGTGCTGATTACTATGATCCGGGTAAGTTCATGGTTTTTGCCTAATATTATTGATTTGAACTCTTCCCTGAATTTTATCATCACGGCAAAGGACGTGCCCAGATGCATGAAAATTGCGACTGATAGCGCTTCATTTACATCCATTTGAAAGGCATTTATCAGGATAAGCATGGACTGGCCTTCGCTGCTTATGGGCAGCCATTCAAAGATGCCCTGGATGATGCCTAATATTATTGCCTGGATGATATCCATGTGTTGCCTGCTGTTTTTATTTTATCCTGTGGATTTAATATTGGCCATATTATATGAAATGTACTGATAAGGATTGCTGATAATTTATTACCCTTCCTTGAATTTACCGGAAAAATTAGAATTGAAATTGTACCCGTAAATCATCGGCAAATCTTAATTATCTGAATGTTGAGGGCTGTTAATATTTCTGCCAAAGCATGGCTTATAAATAATATGGATATATGAGCACAATAAGTATCACTGTTATTCCAATTTTCGAAGTTGCAGGAAGAATTAAAGTACTATACTGTTAATTAAATGTACAACTAGTGTCGTGTCAACTTTCAAGTGTCTATTATGAGGGACATAGGTCATATGAAATTAGACTCCAAGATGATCGATCGGTTTTTACACAGTGCCGTTAGCGCACCAACTTAAGAACACACGCTGGCAAATTATACGTACATGCTGCGTACATGCGGGTGCCGATGCTAAAAAGAAAGTCACAGCAATTGACCTATATTAAAGAAAACGGAGCATCAGTTCCCGCCGCAGGCGGCACATTCCACTACTGCCAAACCCACAACAACCCACAACCCAACCATGCAATTCTCATATCTGTAAATATGACGTTACTTAAAAACCGTTTTGTATTTTGCGTTCATGGTGTTGAAACGTGCCGCGCTCTTGCGCGGTCGCGTCGTTTTTTTTGCATCTGTCTTAACCACTTCTGTCCTGCGACATTATGTTGTTGACATGACACTAGGGGTGGTATAGATATGCAACTTAAACTGGTTGAATGTGATTATTGCCATAAGGAAATGGATATTCTTGAAGAGTTTATTAGACAACCGATGTTCTGTACGATAGGCTGTATAGATAAAAATAAAAGTGATATATGGGGCCGGGACCGAGAGTCGAACTCGAATCGTAGCCTCCACAGGGCTACAGGATAACCGCTACCCTACCCCGGCGTGGTGATGGGTACTCCATAATAGAGTACTTTATAGATATACCTTTCTTAGATAAACTTTTCCTTCTAGCAACCTAAAAGCGGTATGATGGTGTGGATTACACTCACTGCAATTTTTCAATAATGAGTTTTGCAGCCATCTCTCCGGACAGTAACATTCCTCCAAACACAGGACCCATACGTGGCGCACCTGCAACAGCGTTTGCTGCCATACCGGTAACGATAAGTCCCGGATATACTTCTTTTGTGTTTTTCATCAACAGTTTTTCACCAAGGTCTGCCCACATTGGTTTTTCTCCGACAACACCAAGTTCTCCAAGTTTTGCGCCCGGTATCTTGCGTTGCACAGTGTTACAAACTGCTGCCTCGTGTCCTGTTCCATCCACAACGACCTTTGCCCGTATTGTCATTGGATCCACATGTAGTTTCCCGATACCAACCGCAGTCCAGTTTATAACAAGTCCGCTGATCCTGTCATCTTCACGTATCATGACATCATCGACACTCATAAGGTTAAATATCTCTGTACCTGCATTTATCGCGCCGCTTGTGAGCTTTGCAACGGATTCGATGGAATTTGCAACGTAATATCCTTTTTCGTATTCCGTATATTTGATGTCAAATTCATCAAGTATCCTGCGTGCCTCTTCCTGCACAACTATGCGAGGGAACATCATTCCACCGCCCCACATTCCGCCACCGACTGATAGTTTCTTCTCATAGAGCACGGTCTTAATCCCTGCCTCTGCAAGATATTTGGCAGCCACAAGATTGGCAGGTCCGCCGCCAACAAGTGCCACATCCACTTCTGTATGATCAAGGAATGCTTTTGAATATTCTTCAAAGATCGCTCTTGTAATTACTACTTCATCAAGTTCCATAATTTATGCCTCGTCTATTGATTATTGATATGTCTGGATGATGGCGTACATTTAACTTATAGTTATTTGTCACTGCCAGTACTTCCAATATATGACGTCATTCTAGCACCTGTGTCAATGAAGTAAGACAGCCACACACTGATATCCGCATCGCGCACGTCCCTATATGCATCCTAAACAAGTATAACAAAATCCATCAGGATCCCGGTCTTTTCACATCAGACTTAACGAAAGGAAATTGTGGAAACTTTCTAATCAAACGTTGCGACGGCACACCCAATCGCAGCAGAGCTGCGGGATATAACGATTATGATAAATAAGATCAAAAAAAGTGGTGAGAGACGAAACGGGAATTGCTGCCTGTGCTATGACTTGTCGAGTAGAACTCATAACGCACCTCTTGTTAGGGGTAATAGCCCCAAGGTTACTATGAGCCCCCTCACAGAACCGGACGAAGATTTCCCTTATCCGGCCTTCAAAAACACATTTCCTGCCTGTTCAGGTCGTATAAAGAGTGATATATCCTCGGTGTAGAAATAGGATTAAATTCGATGAAACGGTTAAACTGTTCCCAGTTGTAGCTTTTCCTCTGGCTGCGCCTGTTTATCCACTTAAAAGCGAGTTTCACAGATTGATAGTAGAAGTTCTGTAACATCTTTATGTTGCCACTCATTCCATAATATTGGTAGTGCCCAAGCAACTTTGACCCTAGTGTCACGTCAACTATCAAGTGTCTGATTATGAAGATAGGTCACATGGTACAATTTCAATTTTCTAAACTCCAAGATAGCCGATCGGTTTCTACACAGTGCCGTCAGCGCACCGACTTAGGAACACCCGCGGGCAAATTATACGTATATGCGGGTGCCGATGCTAAAAAGAAAGTCACAGCAATTGACCTAAACTAAAGAAAACGGAGCATCAGTTCCCGCTGCAAGCGGCGGATTCCACTGCTGCCAAACCCATAACCTCAAATCCAAAACTGCAATTCCCATATCTCTAAATACGATACTGCTTGAAAACCGTTTTGTATTTTGCGTTCATGGTGTAGAAACGTGCCGCGCTTTTGCGCGGTCGCATCGTTTTTTGCATCTGTCTTAACCCCTCCTGTCCCGCGACATTGTATTGTTGACATGACACTAGCACCTTCCACCATTCTTTCAACTCCACTCGATTTCGGATACGCTTAATCCATATGTTCAAATCTTTCATCTTCTGTCTGAACTTCTTACGTGAGGTTTTCCGCCCAAGTTTGAAATTGCCTCTTCTGGATTTATCGCAAAAGTGCGTAAACCCTAGAAAATCAAAGGTTTCACATTTTCTGCCATATTTCCCTTCCCTTGAGCAGGGGCATCGTGACAGCTCCGATTGGGGCGAAACCCGTAAGACGTGTCTATAAAATCCTGTTCAAAGATAGCTTCAAGAATCTTCTTTAGAGCCATCTGGACAATTTTGTCTTCGACAGCCGGGATTCCAAGCGGTCTTTTATCGCCGTTTGACTTCGGAATATAGACACGCAGGACCGGTTGGGGTGGGGTTCAGTTCTGAGGTGGTGGCTAGCCTTTACTCAGGCTGGATTTGCACCAGCTGGCGATTATGAATTTAGCTCGGCACGCCTGCATTATGCTTCTCTGTATACTTTTTGGGCTGACCGGATCTTGGTTTCTCTGCAAGGGCACTTTGAAGACCTTCTTTGAGGTATCTCTTCTTGGTTCTCCAAACAGTGTTTCTGCCAACATCTAATATTTTTGCTATTTCTGTGTCCCCTTTTTGCTGGTTTGCCAGCAACAGGATACGTGCTCTGGTTAACTCTCTTACACTTTTCCGTCCCTTTTTTACAAAATCTCTGAGGAACTTTACCTCCTCCTCTTCAAGCTTTATTTTTACCATGAAGATATTATGGTGCTCAAAAATTATTAATGTGTTCTGAAACTAAATTGTTGAGACACTAGGAGTTACCCACACAAAATAGCTATGAGCCATTTTTAGGTTAGTCAAAGCAACGTTTGACTGTATATTTTTTATTTGCGTATCATCGCCCAAAAACCCTATCCAAAAAATACTGATGCAACCGCAGGTCATTCGTAAGTTCCGGATGGAATGCCAACGCAAGAACATTGCCCTGCTCGGCTGCCACCACAAACTCATCAATCTTTGAGAGCACCTTCACATCATCCTCAAATTTCACAATCGCAGGCGCGCGAATAAACACTGCATTGTAAGGTGAATCGAGAACAGATACATCCAGTTCAGCCTCAAATGACTCGCGCTGTCGCCCGAATGCATTTCTGTTAACCCTGACATCCATCAGTGAAAGCAAATTCTGATGCGTTTTCTCAACCTGCGAATCCCCCTCTTTTGCAAGAAGTATAAGTCCGGCACATGTGCCCATGATGGGCATACCACGCGCAGCAGCCTCTTTGATCTCATCCGCAATACCTTCGCGAACCAACAAACTGCCAAGTGTCGTACTCTCTCCTCCAGGCAGGACAAGGGCATCACATTCAGGAACTATGCCGCTATGTTTAATGGTAACGATCTCGATACTCTCTCCACGTTCGGAAAGTGCGCGCTCAAGTGCATTCACATGTTCGGAAACAGCACCCTGAATCGCAATAACACCAATACGCATAATTAAAACACCATCAAAAATAAAAACCAATAATGAATTCAACAATAAATATAAATATAAATATGAAAATAAAAAAAAGACGGCGGTTGGATTACCAGCCGCGTGTCTGAAGAACCTGATCCTCCGGGATGGAACTGACACTGATACCTTTCATGCCGGATCCGATACCTTTTGAAACCTCGGCAAGCACTTCAGGTTTGTCGTAATTGTTAACTGCTTCGACAATAGCTTTTGCCATAGCTTCAGGTTTCTCTGCCGTGAAAATACCTGAACCCACGAACACGCCATCTGCACCAAGGCGCATCATAAGTGCTGCATCTGCAGGTGTTGCAACTCCGCCCGCAGCGAAATTGACCACAGGAAGACGCTCCATTTTTGCAGTCTCAAGAACAAGTTCGATAGGCGCTTCAATATCGCGGGCAACCATTATTAGCTCTTCCTTATTTTTGCCTTTAAGTTCCCTTATTTCACCCATGATTTGTTTCATATGTGTGACTGCTTCACTGACATCACCAGTACCAGCTTCGCCTTTTGTGCGTATCATGGCAGCACCTTCATTGATCCTTCGAAGAGCTTCACCAAGATTTCTTGCACCGCAAACGAATGGTACTGTAAACTCTGTCTTATCAATGTGATAAAAATTATCGGCAGGTGTCAAAACCTCTGACTCGTCGATCATATCAGCACCAAGAGACTGCAAAATCTCAGCTTCAACAAAATGACCGATACGTGCTTTTGCCATAACAGGGATTGTCACAGTATCAATGATCGCGGATGTGACTTCCGGGTCAGCCATTCTCGCAACTCCGCCAGCTTTGCGTATGTCTGATGGTACAGACTTAAGTGCCATGACCGCAACAGCACCGGCATCTTCAGCTATCTTTGCCTGCTCCGGGGTCGTGACATCCATAATAACGCCACCCTTCTGCATCTTTGCAAAGCCGCGTTTGATCAATTCAGTACCGTGTCGTAATTTCTCAAGTTCCATTATAATCTCCTCATCCTAAATTGTAGTAATGTGATAAATTAATAGTCTGATCTATGCCATCTTAATCTTAAATTTACTTAATACAGGTTAATAGTTAAAAGCGTTTACTTCCAACCATTTTGACCTCCATTAGTTCTATTCTTCATCGTTATCCGGCTTGATCCTTGCGACTCCAACGACCGCATCGCCCGACTTTATGTTCATGATCTTAACACCCTGTGTGTTCCTGCCTTGCACACGAATATCCTTGACAGGTATTCGTATAATTATACCATCAGAACTGGTTAGCATAACCTCATCATCACTCACGACAGCCTTGACATTCACCACAGGACCGTTACGAAGGCTGGTAACGATCGTAATAACACCACGTCCGCCCCTGTGCATTGTACGGTACTCTCCAAACTCGGTACGCTTTCCGAATCCGTTTTCGGTAATTGTCAAAAGGGTGGCATTATCATCCACAATATCCATACTGACAACAGCATCACCCTCTTCAAGCCTCATACCTCGAACACCGCGAGCACTTCTGCCCATTGGGCGCACATCGGATTCAGCGAATCGAATGGCTTTGCCATGTCTGGAGACCATAATAACGTCTTTGGAACCGTCTGTCATGATGACGTTGACAAGTTCATCATCGTCAAGCAAAGTGACTGCAATAATTCCGCCCTTTCTCGGATTACTGAAATCAGAGAGTGCACTCTTTTTCACAGTACCTGACTTTGTACCCATTAACAGGTACTTACCATCCTCAAACTTGCTCACAGGGATCATCGCAGTTACCGATTCATCCTCTCCAAGTTCAAGGAAGTTCACGATCGCCTTTCCGCGTGATTGTCTGCTTGCTGCAGGAATGTTATACACCTTTCGCCAGTGTATCCTGCCCTTGTTCGTGAAACAGAGCAAATAATCGTGAGTGGATGCAACAAAAATGTCTTCGACAAAATCTTCATCTTTTGTGTCCATTCCAATAACACCTTTACCACCACGGTGCTGTTGCTTGTACGTATCAACAGGCAACCGCTTGATGTAACCACTGTTTGTAACAGTGACCGCAACCTCTTCTACCGGAATTAGATCTTCATCAGTAACATCATCATGTAATATCTTGATAGTTGACCTTCTGGCATCTGCAAATTTGGCACGTAACTCTGTGAGTTCTTCCCTGATAATCTCATATTTGCGGGATTCACTCGCAATGATTTCTTTTAACCCTGCAATAACCTTGATAAGTCCATCAAATTCATCATCGATCTTCTGTCTCTCAAGTCCGGTCAAACGCTGTAAGCGCATTTCAAGAATTGCTTTTGCCTGCAACTCATCCAACCCGAACTTCTCAATAAGACCTGCCTTTGCCTCATCAGCAGTCCTTGAAGCACGGATGAGTGCAATGACCTCATCGATATGGTCAAGTGCGATCTTTAATCCATTGAGGATATGTGCTCTTTCCTCAGCCTTGTTCAGATCGAACTGACTGCGCCTTTGTATGATTTCTATCCTGTGTTGCAAGTATATCTGTAAGATCTCGCGAAGGTTCAATACCCTTGGTACATTATCGACCAGTGCAAGATTGATGATCCCGAATGTGGTTTCCATCGAGGTATGTTTGTGCAACTGGTTCAACACGACATTTGGATTTGTTGTGCGCGTAAGTTCGATCACAGCACGAATCCCATCGCGGTCTGACTCATCACGGATATCGGAAACTCCGATGATCTTCTTTTCGCGAACCAATGCAGCAATGCTTTCGATAAGTCTTGCCTTGTTGACCTGATATGGAAGTTCTGTAACAATTATCCTGTGTTTATCGTGATTCATTTCCTCGATCGTTGAAACTGCCCGCAATCGTATCTTTCCGCGCCCGGTCTCATACGCATTCTTGATACCCTGTGTACCAAGTATCGTCGCAGCGGTCGGGAAATCAGGTCCCTTGATGACACCCATAAGTTCAGGGATCGTTACATCAGGATTATCGATCAACATCAGTGTACCGTCAACAACTTCGCCTAAATTGTGTGGCGCCATGTTGGTAGCCATTCCCACAGCAATACCTGTTGATCCATTGATCAAAAGGTTTGGTAGTTTTGCAGGAAGTACTTTTGGTTCCTTAAGTGACCCGTCATAATTTGGCTGGAACGCTACGGTATCCTTGTCAAGATCTGCAAGCATCTCGTTTGATATCTTGTCCATGCGGACTTCGGTATATCGCATTGCTGCTGCGGAATCACCATCTATGGAACCAAAATTACCCTGTCCGTCAATTAGCGGATGCCTCAATGAGAAATCCTGCACCATCCTGACAATCGTATCATAAACAGCCGAATCGCCGTGCGGGTGGTACTTACCCATTACATCTCCCACTACACGTGCGGATTTTTTGTAAGCCTTCTCAAATGTGATGCCCGATTCTTTCATGGAATACAGGACTCTGCGGTGTACAGGTTTCAGCCCGTCACGCGCATCGGGAAGTGCACGTCCGATGATGACACTCATCGCGTAATCGATGTATGAGTTCTTCATCTCATCTTCGATCAATACGGGTATGATCTTTTCTCCTGTATCGGTTGTCTGGAGATCGAATGTTTGTTGTTCTTCATCCGATTGTGTATCCAATGTTTCATCATTAGCGTTAACATCGTTATCTTCTACCATCTTATCTCACCTCACACATCCAGATTAACAACGTCTTTTGCATGCTTTTCAATGAACTTGCGTCTTGGTTCGACCTGATCGCCCATAAGGACTGTAAACATTTCATCTGCTGCAAATGCATCTTCCATGGTGACTTGAAGAAGTGTCCTTGTGTCCGGATTCATGGTTGTCTCCCACAATTGATCGGGATTCATTTCTCCAAGACCTTTGTAGCGCTGGACCATTGTTCCTTTCTCGCCAATTTCTTTCAATTTATTTGTCATTTCATCATCAGAATACACATAATGTTCTGCCTTTCCCTTTTTTAATCGGTAGAGCGGAGGTTGTGCAATATAGATGTATCCGCAGTCTATGAGGGGTCTCATGTGCCTGAAAATAAATGTCATGATAAGTGTCCTGATATGTGCACCATCTACATCGGCATCGGTCATGATTATGACCTTGTGATACCTTGCTTTTGAAACATCCATATCATCGCCGATACCGGTGCCAAGAGCGGTTATGAATGACAAAATCTCATTGTTCTTCAAAACCTTTGCAAGACGTGCTTTTTCCACATTTATGATCTTGCCCCTAAATGGCAGTATAGCCTGAATACTACGGTCACGTCCCTGTTTTGCTGAACCGCCTGCAGAATCTCCTTCCACAAGATATACCTCACAAAGCGATGGATCTTTCTCTGAACAATCTGCAAGTTTTCCTGGCAGTGTTCCGATATCAAGCGCACTTTTCCTGCGTGTAAGTTCGCGTGCTTTTTTGGCGGCTTCCCTTGCACGTTTTGCATTGAGTGCTTTTTGGAGTATCTCATTTGCAACTTTCGGGTTCTCTTCCAAAAACTCGGCAAGTCCCTCAGATACCATCGATTCCACAATACCCTTCACATCACTGTTGCCGAGTTTGGTCTTTGTCTGTCCCTCGAATTGCGGTTCCATCAATTTTACACTGATGATACCTGTAAGTCCTTCACGGATGTCATCGCCTGAAAGTTTGACATCACCTTTTTCGAGATTGTTCCGCTTTATGTAATCGTTTGCAACACGTGTGAGCGCTGTTTTAAAACCAACAACGTGCGTTCCGCCCTCATGCGTGTTTATGTTGTTGGCAAAAGAATAGACGTACTCTGAATAACTGTCAGTGTACTGCATTGCAATTTCAACAGATGTATTCTCTTTCTCCCTTTCGAAATAGATGGGTTTGTCATGAAGAGGTGTTCGGTTTTTATTAAGGTAATCTACAAATGATACAATTCCGCCGCTGTACTCGAATACCTCATGTTCACCGTCAGGTGTTCTTTCATCCGATAGGGTGATCTTAATTCCACGGTTCAAAAAAGCGAGTTCACGAAGTCTTGTGGCAAGTGTTTCATACTTGAATAAGGTAGTCTCGAATATTCTTGCATCTGGTCTGAAAACACATTTGGTTCCGGTACCTTTTGCATCACCGATTACAGTAACTTCTTCTTCAGGAATCCCGCGCATATATTTCTGGTAATACACTTTGCTGTCGCGTTTGACTTCTACTGTCATCCATTCAGAGAGTGCATTGACAACAGAGATTCCGACACCATGCAATCCACCGGATACCTTGTAACTGCCTTTGTCAAATTTACCGCCTGCGTGGAGGATCGTCATAACAACCTCAAGTGCGGATTTATTGTATTTTGGATGTGTATCCACAGGGATTCCCCTGCCGTCATCATCTACCATCACGCTGCCATCAGCGTTCATAACTACATCGATGGAGTTACAATATCCGGCAAGCGCTTCATCTATACTGTTATCGACCACTTCATATACCAGATGATGAAGTCCCCTGTTTTCGACATTACCAATATACATACTTGGTCGCTTGCGTACAGCCTCAAGACCTTCAAGAACCTGTATACGCGTCGCATCGTAAGCTTGTTTGTCACTCATTTGTGATCTTTCTCCATGAAAATATTATAAATGTCATTGAAATATATTTTTAGTTATAACTTTAACAAATTTCAAATTGAAATCTTTGTTTTCATCGTTCTAAATCTTCAAAATATCCACTCAATTATTGCATTAAAATAATGTTAAAGAAACGTTCTTTTTACTTTGTAAGAACCTATTTTTTAGTAATAAATAATACTTGTATCAATACGTTTTCATCTATATTAAAGGTTTATATATACGTCTATTTTTTGTGTCTAAAACAAGGGCAAAATATAACACAAATCATTGTTATTTTCCAGATATGGATGATAAACCAAAAAATCCGATCGAAATGCTCTACAAAACCCCTGCACCAATCATTCTCGTTGTTGGAATCATAGTTACAGCCCTGCTTTTCAAAGGACTTTTGATGTTTGCCGATCAGGGCGACCTGTTCATGGTCATCCTTATGGCAGTGGGAATATCGGTTGTTGCATTCGTTTTGACAAAAATAATAAGATTAGAGATGGAGAAAAATATCAAATAATCCCCATATCTGTCAATCTTTCAGGCAGGTATTTGTCTGTTACGAAATCCAGACCCTTTCCTGCGAAAGCTTGCTGTTCTGCCTTTTTCTTGATATCAAGTTGAAGTTTGATCTGCTCTTTCCAGTAATCAGATTCAAACCGTGGGTCTGAAAGTTCGCTTCTAAGAGCTGCAACATCCTTATCAGTCAACTTGTCGGTTGAGAGTTCATACTCAACAATATCAGATGGCTGTACACCAATAAACTGTGCGCCCGGTGTTGCCATAAATTCCGATAGGTGTGCACTTTTAATCGCGCCGTATGCAACCGATGCAAAGATACGATACGACCATGGATCACCATCAGTAAATACCGTGACAGGTATGCCAAGTTCTTCGTTCATACGCTTGATCATACGCCTTGTGGAACGTGCAGGTTGACCTTTGAGGTGAACAAGAATAGCATTGTATTTTTCGTCGAACCCGTTCTCGATCAGACGTGCATACATACCACCAGTCTCAATCGCAATAATGAACTTTGCATCATGGTCAAGGAACTCGATATTTTCGACATTGAACGGGATCTGGTAGCCACTTTCGCCAATATCTTCCTGACAGTGAATTGTGCGGGACCCGCGCTTTGTTTGCTCGCGTATCCTTATTGGACCGAACATCGTAGCACCGTCCTCTTCAGGTCGCATGTGGAAATACTCCCTTTGCAGACCTGTGATGATCTCAAGATCTTCGATAAGCCTGTCACTCTCAGGCTGCTCATGGAATTTGGCAATGTCCCAGCCTTCAGATATGTAATACAACTCCCTGAGCGTTGAGCCTCGATCCTGCTGAAGATGGTTCTTTATAATAAAATCAACCGCATGTGTGCTTTTTAACAACTGGAATGCACCCTTTACGGTCTTTGCACTCCTCTCACTCTCACGGTCGCCATATACCCATACATGGCTTTTCTCATCATAGCGGATGTTTTCTTTAGTACGGCTCGGAAGGCTGATATTTGGCACAACTTCGTCAAGGAACTGGTTGTACAATTTCTCGGTCAGACCCATAAGTCGGTTCTTCGCAAGAGCATTTTGTTGTTTTTTTTGATCAGTTATATTTTGATCAATAGATTTTTCATCGCTCATCTAAATAATCTCCAATTTTCTTGATAACATAACGACTAATTTTGAAAAAAACAAATAACATTAATCCAACATGTCCAGAGATTCAGCAGGCTGCATCCTTTCGACTGTTGTAGGTATATTCAGATACAACGTGGGTTCATTTTTAGTTCGGGTTTTTTCTACAATTATAAAACCGTGTTTCTCATAAAATTCAATTGCTTCTTGTTTAGCATCCACGGTTATGTATCTACAGCCAACATAATTTGATACGTCCAGAGCAATTCCCACTGCTGCAAATAATAGAAGCCGGCCTATGCCTTTTCTTTCGAATCTGGAATCGACTGACAAACGGGCAAGTTTAATAGCCGGATACTTTTTATGTTTATATTCATCCCATCGATGTGTTTGCTCAATATGTTTAACCTCTATTATATCGGTAGTTAATGTGTAGAATCCCACTAATTGTTTTTCATAAAAACATACATATGTTCTACTCACCATTTGTTCCTGATTTTCAAGAGCATCGTTTTTTAAAAAATCGTTTAGATCATGGTTAGTACAATTAAAAGAAGCTCGATTGTGTTTTGCGGACAAAGGAAAAATAGTGACGTCGTCACGTGATATATTAACTGACACGTCAGAACCTTATCCGTTTATACATCAATTTTGCTTCTTTGAACAATTCGATTTGCTTTTTTGTTGCGGGGCGTTTTTCGTTTTCCAAAAATACTTTAGCATCTTCCCCCTCCAAAACCAATCCCAGTTCAATAGGTTTTGCCATCGTTGTTTCTCCTGTATAATCAATTATGTAGTCTATGCAAATAATTCTAACGTCATATTATTTTAAGATAGCTGTTCATGTGAATGTAATCATTGGAATACAAGTACTGATGATGTATTTGAATTGTATTTCAAATTTCATGACCTTTTTGCATCTCATTTAAACAACTCCCTTGATAGCCTTTGCGCCTGTAACCATTTCCTCATCAATTCCCTCCACAATAAGCTCTCCAAATCGTGCGACCTCGTCCTCTGTCACCGACTCAAGCGAGTATGTCACGGCTTTTGAAGTATCGGGTAAAAGTTTCATCTTCCACACATAATCGTAATCATTGCCCATTGTGATAATCTTTGATTCTGGAACCACATTTTCCGCCTTGAACGGTATCATCTCATGTAGATTGAACTCAAGAGCTTTTGTACTGAAATTCTTGACCTTAATTGAAACGTCCGCCTTACCACCATCATCATGTCTGATATTCCTGCTAACCAGCAGATTGCCCATTACTTTTGCCACGACAGGATTAATGTCAGGGATCTCACGATCCAGCGTTATTGCGAGTTTTTCTGCCATTTTTGGCAGCACTTTTTCGATAATGATCTCCTTTTCCCTTCGCTTTTTGAGATTTCCCTGTTTTGAGATAAATCGATTAAGTTTTCGTGCAACTTCCTTTACCGCAAGTTCAATTTCGTCTTTAATCTCCGGAATATCCGCAATTGCGTCCTTTGATTCCGATGTGAATGGCACGTTTGTTGATGCCACATGGATCAGCAAAACTGCAGGACCTGTCGGCATACCGCCGCCGGGCTGGTTCAGGCTATACTGCTTCCATTTGATCGATTCCACAGCATGTGTGGTAACACATCCGCCCTGCTGGTACAGGAGAGGCACACGATTTGCAAATCTCATAATATCAATGCGATCCTCTTTTGAAAGATTCCCACCATATGCTATCCCGACCTCAACAATGAACGGGCTTCCCGAATACACCGATGCTGAACGTGTTGTTGTTGCAATAAAATCAACGCTGTATTCCTTTTCAAGCCCCTTGTAGATCAGTTTATCCCCGATAGGTGAAAGGCAATCCGTAGGCGGTGCCATAATTTTCACCTTCTTGAATGCCTCAAGAATTTTCTTTGTCTGGTCCCTTGTAACCTCATGAGGGTCAAGGTCGGGATTAAGTCCGGCAGCCTTGCATACTTCCTCTGCGGTCAAAAGTCCTATCTTGGTGAATGAATAACGTAAAAACGCTCCCAATTTCTGGCGCTCTGTATAGCGCATCATCTTCATGAGTGTACCAAGTTCAATTCCATACGGATGCGGCAATATTTCCTTTGCAGGTATTGGCAACTTATCTGTTGCCCGCTCAAAGATAATCTCATTGCCGTCAGGTTCGATAAATGTGATCCGAGCATGTGGATTAACTATCGCTGTTGCCTTGAGGTATTCGGATATTGACTGCCTGCGTCCCTTTACGTATGTTGCTTCCATTTCCAGTTCAACACGGGTGCCATGCGGGCGGTCCCAGTCAACAATCTCATCCTTTAAAATTTCAGGATCATTGGTACTGGTATTGATCATAAGTTCAAAATGATGGGCAGGAGAGTCCCGTCCAATCGTTGAAATGATCTTTGTAGGACGTCCTGATGTCAATTGTGAGTATAACACGGATGCGGAAATTCCGATACCCTGCTGACCCCGGCTCTGTTTGAGTGCATGAAAACGTGATCCGTACAGCAGTTTTGCAAACACTTTCGGAATCTGTTCCTTAACAATACCGGGACCGTTGTCCTCGATTATAATTGTGAGATTATCCTTGCCTGCACGCTCGATCAGCAACAGGATGTCGGGCAGTATCTCTGCTTCCTCACATGCATCAAGTGAGTTATCTACTGCCTCTTTGACAGTTGTTATCAAACTTCTTGGTGCTGAATCAAAACCAAGTATCTGTCGATTCTTCTCAAAGAATTCTGCAACACTAATGGCTTGTTGTTTTTTCGCAAGTTCTTCTGCAATTGGGGCTGCCATAAATTGTCTTCCGTTTTACGATTATGTTATCAATATCAATATTTTTCTGAAACTGTAGCAGTGTCAGATTTTCATTGCAGTTCAGCACCAACAATTGTCTGGGTTGCTGTTACTGATTCAATTCCTCTTATATTATCTACAATATTGTTCAGGATGCCCATATCCGTGACATCCATGATTACCACAAAATCATATTCACCGAATACGTGGTAGACATCTTTGATGCCGTCAATACTACGCAGCTCGTTGTATGTTACCTTTTCCAGTCCTGGTAACACATTTACCATTGTAACTCCAATAACCATTTATATCACTGGTTATGAGTGGACTGCAAGATATTTATTCGTTTTTATCCAACTACAAATCCATTTGACAGCAAAATGCGAGATTCAAAATGTTGTCTCGATGCTACATACAAAAAAATCATTCGACCGCTATCTATTGTATTAATTACAAAGAGTCGAGATGGGCAAGATAGGTATATATATCATGAATACCTCCATGGGGGTGTGAGCGGGTTATTCTTTTTAACAACCCCCACTCCCCAATCCGCTCACATTCATTTTAGGGGCATGGCTTTAATATGTTTGTTTTAAGACTGTCGGAAAAGTGGTAAAATCGAAACATTTTACATAACATAAATAAGTTAAACACCATACTGCACAGTACTATACTTATTTAATAAGTTGAAATACCCCGAAATATGGACTTTTCCGATAGTCTCTGTTTTAACGTTATATTTGCTTGTAATGTGTAGCATACTCGTTAACTGATTTTTTAATCTTATTTTCATTAAAAATCAAACAGCGTTTTCTGCGGCTTGTGAGGTCGTCGTTTTTTAGAAGCACTCACTTTTGCATCATCCTCTACTTTACTTTTGGCCATATTTGCAGAAGCAATCGTTCCCGCGCTATTTGGAATTGAATCAAAACTCACCTGTGGATCGCTTTTGCTCTTATTAGATCTGCTTTTTGGTGCTGCAAATAACTCAATATCATCAGAAACCGTTTCAGAAATAATGGATTGTGCCAGGTCATAAACGCCTTGAAGTTTCTTTGTCACATTTTTACTTCCTGTCATGTAAGCAAGTTCATCAAGATCAAGGTTCAAATTCACCACAGTATCGACTGCATAATGTTCGTCTTTTAACATTATACCATACATCGGTGTAAGGTCTGCGCGGGCATATCGCATCGACTCATGACAATGTTCTCCAATTTTGGATGCAACATTATCCCTCATGTTCCGCCTCGCACGCAACTGTCCAAGTCTTCTCCAGAACGAAGGTGGCTGGTACCTGGTGAATCCACCATGCACATGTGTTTTGGCAACTACGGCTCCGCAGGTCATGAGCACTCCTGCGTACCGCCACATGCGGTAGTTCTGCCGCTTTTTCACACGGCCAAGGTACATGTCTGCGTGAGAGAGGTATTCAAACCCGTTGCTAACATCTGTGTCAACTCCGTCAATTTTAATTTTACCCCCTCCTCCGCCACCATACTGGCCCGGAAGGTTCTCATCGATCCAGTGCACCAGATCCTCCGGACTCTCGTCCAGCCCATACGTTGCTTCCAATGCTTTTTTTGGATCGGTGCCCTTGAAGATCTTTGCAAGCACTTTAAAGATCGATTCCTTTGTATCTCTGGGTGCTGTAGCAATATCCTCAATATTGATCTCGCTCCTGCCAGTGGAAACAGCCTGAAGATCGTTCACAGCACTCCGCATATCCCCTCCTGCATTTTCCGCAACCTTCTCTATAACGCCGACACCGCACATGATCTCTTCTTTGCGGCATATATTTTTGAGCGCAGGGACCATTGAGCGACTTTGCACACCATGAAACTTAATCTCCTGACAAAGCGTGCGTAGTGTTGAAGTCAAGCCATACAGGTCGTTTGCAATAAGTATGATCGGTTGATGTGTTTTCTTAATAATATCACCAATCGAGCGTGCGCCGCCGCGGTCGGATGTGCCGTGTATGTTATCTGCCTCATCAAGAATTATCAATCTCTTTGAATCGGTTCCTGTCAAGGTGCGCATCTTTGAAGCCGAACCTGCGACTCTTTCAATAACAGATGCAGTTCTTTGGTCACTTGCATTGAGTTCTATGATCTCCCATCCATAATCATTAGCAAGCGCATGTGCCGCAGAAGTTTTCCCAATGCCTGCCTGCCCTTGTAGGATAACGGCCCGCTTTTGTGGCATACCATGTAGCCATTCCTCTGCCCATGCCCGCAGGTCTGTAACAGCTTTTTTGTTACCAACCACTTCGGAAAGTAATCGGGGACGATATCTTTCAGCCCATTCAATTGGAATTGTCATCAGTGATCATACCTTCATGAAACGGAAAATTAATTAATGTTTGCATTTCTTTGGGGAATAATAATAGTAATAGTAATAATAATATCACTGGCTGGTTGGCATGGGTTCAAAAAACACAGAAAATCTACTGGACATTATTGAAAAACGTGCGCTTGAAAATAAGGCGAAGGTTGCAATTGGTATTCGCAATCCGACTGAAAAAATATTGATGAGCGCCAAAGCCGCACAGGATGCCGGTTATGCAGAGGTTGTCCTTGTAGGTAACAAACAGGAAATTGAAGCGATAGGCACTGATCTGGAGGTCGTTGATACGGACGAACCTGAAAAAACGATTGGAGATGTTCTTGCATCAAGATATGTTGATGCCGCTGTTCGAGGAACAGCACGCGCATCAGGTGCGCTTTCACATCTTAAGGAAGTGCTTGGGATTAAAAAATTGCACCGTCTTGCACTTCTTCAGGACAATTATGGCAATCCATTCTTTCTCGCACCTGTTGGTATCGATGAAGGTGCTGATAATGAGGATAAGATTGAATTTATCAGGCTGGGAACGGAATACATAAGCAGGTTTGGAATTAAGCCAGTTGTCGGAATCCTTTCAGGTGGAAGGATTGGTGATATTGGTCGTGATGAATGGGTTGATCGTACAATTTCCAATGCTAAGTTTGTAACTGATCGTGCGCAGGAATTTGGAATTACTGTAAATAACTATAATATACTCATAGAAGATGCCATCAAGGAAGCGAATTTTATTCTTGCACCGGATGGTATATCGGGAAACCTGATCTTTAGGACATTGGTTTTTCTGGGTGGCGGCGATGGGATTGGTGCGCCGGTACTTATGGATGATTATGTGTTTGTTGATACATCACGCGTGGGTGGACATTACACAAAGGCTATTATGCTTGCAAGTGCACTTGTTTCTATAAACAGTACTAATTGTAGATTGTAAGTTATAATTATAAGTTATAAGTTATAATTATGATATTAAATGGTGATAAATTTGGAATCTATTGCTCCTGAATGGCCAGTTGTTAAAGGCGATTATGTTGTGGGTATGCCTGAATCAAGAATTGCTGTGATAACCCTTGCAAGTACGCTTGAATCATATTTTGATGCGGCCATTTGGGGGACCTGTAAAACAGAAAATCTCGGTGCAGAAAAGATCATTGCAAATGTAATCTCCAACTCGAATATCAGGTACATACTTATTTGTGGTGGCGAATCACGTGGTCACCTTGCAGGACAAACATTGCTTGCACTTCATAAAAACGGAATTGATGAACACGGCCGGATCATTGGGTCGGATGGTGCGATTCCGTTTATAGAGAATATATCAAAAGATGCGATTGAGCGTTTTCAAAAACAAGTTCAACTTATAGGTCATATTGGTTTGATAGATCCAGATAAAATAAAACTGATCGTGGATGAATATAAGGATAAAGATGATGTTTATGCTGAAGAGCCTATGCTTGTTGGCACGACAAAGAAGAAACACGCTGCTCCAAGTAAACCAATATCCGGGGATCTGATGATAGCGGATGGATTAATGATGGATGTTACAGCAGGCATTATATATTCGACAGAAGTAGATACAATTGTGGGTGCAATAGAAGCAATTTGATGCTTAGTTTATATGAATATTGCAATTTGAGTAAGAGTGGATAAAATATGTTCAGGTTTCAAAAAGAACAAGAGATCGTTAATGTTGCAGGTATAAAGATCGGGGGTCAGCCCGGTGAATTGCCGACTGCACTTGCAGGTACTATATTCTATAACAATCATAAAATTGTACAGGATGCTGCAGCAGGCATATTCGACAAAGACGCTGCTGAAAAACTTATAAATATTCAGGAAAACAATTCTGATGAAACCGGAAATCCGCATTTGGTTCATATATTCGGTACTACAGTCAAAAGTATATCTAACTATATCGACTTTGTATCAAGTATAACTGATGCACCATTTCTTATAGATTCTCCTGAAGCGTTAGTGCGGATGCATGCTGTTGAGTATGTTACTGACATCGGGCTTGCTGATAAATCTATTTACAATTCTATTAATATGAGCATAACCGATGATGAGCGGGAGGTATTGAAACGATCTGATGTAGATAGTTCCATACTCCTTGGCTTCAATGCAATGAATTCATCATTAGATGGCAGGATGGCATTGCTTGAGGATGGTGGTGGAATTATCGGGACAGGACTTTTAGATATTGCGCATGAATGTGGTATCACAAATATTTTGATTGATCCAAGTATTACTCCAATGGGCGATGGTGCAGGTGTTGCACTCCGTATGACACTTACTGCTAAAGCGAAATGGGGTCATCCGATAGGCTCGGGAATCCATAATGCCCCCTCTGCATGGAACTGGCTCAAAGCAAAGCAAAAAGAAGACCCGCAAATATTCCGGGTGTGTGATATTGCTTCAACATGTTTGCAACAAGCCGTAGCAGGTGATTTTGTATTATATGGTCCAATCGAAAATGCGCCTTATACGTTCCCAATGGCTGCCATGAGTGATATTATGATTTCAGAGGCATGTGCTGATCTTGGTATTGAACCATCAAGTAGCCACCCGATTAACATTTTAGTTTAATTGATTTTTTAGTCAAATGGGCATATATTTGTATGATTGAGTCATACATATGTATGAATACTATGTATGACCTGAGTTGATACTATGAAACGTCTTACCATCAGCATGTCCGATGAACTTTTTGAAAGATTGAATGAGATCGAGAATAAAAGTCTATTTGTACGAAACATTATCGAGCGAGAATTATCATTCGGGGTAGTTGATACAAATGAACGATTAGCTGATCGGTTGCATGAAGTGGAAAAAC
Organism: Methanosarcinaceae archaeon; assembly: GCA_020793555.1. Taxonomy (GTDB): domain Archaea; phylum Halobacteriota; class Methanosarcinia; order Methanosarcinales; family Methanosarcinaceae; genus Methanovorans. The sequence continues at coordinate 27,954 of DQIO01000328.1, forward strand.
AATTGGAAGAAATCCAATCCACATTAAAGTCAACATCCTTTGTAAGTGATGTCGTGAAATTTGTTCCTAAAGTAGAAACAACACCGACAGAAGTCATGACACCGGAACCTGAAATAGCCATGCCTGATTTGACTCCAACAGAAGTTGTGACGCCTGAAATTGCTATGCCTGATTTGACTCCAACTGAGATTGTGGCGCCTGAACCTGAAATTGCTATGCCCGATTTGACTTCAACTGAAGTTGTGACGCCTGAACTTGAAATTGCTATGCCTGATTTGACTCCAACTGAGATTGTGACACCGGAACCTGAAATAGCTATGCCTGATTTTGCACCTTCAGAAAAGGCGCCAGAACAACCGCCATTTGCTATGCCAGACCTTGCACCTATAGAAAAAATTCCGATTGCACCACCAACGCCTACTACAACTCCGGCACATTTATTCGAACCATCAATTCCGGCACCTGCTTCTCCTTCAATGCCAACCATGCCGCCACAACCGGTTGACAAGCCTGATAAAATGGAAAGCAATATTTTGATGTATATGCCACATGGTGCTGAAATTAAGAGGAGTATAATCGTAAGTCTGCTATCTAAACGGTATGGTCCGGTCGAGATCGATGCAAAAATAAACCGGATGATAAATGCAGGCACGCTATCGCCAATTACAAAGGATGACGAAAATTATGTGGCCAGAGTCTAATGTCGTGTCAACAATACAATGTTGCTAGTGTCATGTCAACAACACAATGTCGCGGGACAGAAGGGGTTAAGACAGATGCAAAAAACGACGCGACCGCGCAAAAGCGCGGCACGTTTCGACACCATGAACGCGAAACACAAAACGGTTTTTAAGCGGCGTCATATTTGCAGATATGAGAATTGCATGGTTGGATTTGGGGTTATGGGTTTGGCAGCAGTGGAATCCGCCGCTTGCAGCGGGAACTGATGCTCC
>DQIO01000265.1 GCA_020793555.1 Methanosarcinaceae archaeon
CACATGCCATCACAGGAGTTGCTATAATGAAAGACCTGATCAAAAATGATGATGCAGTATCCGTTGTAGTAGGTGCGATACTTATCCTGGCAGTACTTGTCACATTCATGTCAGTTGTTACGTCCTCGTGGGTCCCGATCTACGAAGGAAACGCAGAATCCGCACATAGTGATGATACACATAAAGCCTTCATGGATATCCACAAACAGATCGAAATGGCGGACGAATTCGCCAAATCCGTATCGATCGATCTGGGCACAAACGAAATGGCATTTATTCAAAATTCAAACTCGGTCGGGATGCTTGAAGTCAATGAAAGTGACGGGGGGTTGTTTGTGACAGGTAATATCACACGTCAGTCAAATGCATGGGGTGAAGGATTCGAAATTGTTAACATGAATACAAGCGATACTGAACCTTTTATGAACATATCGTTTGAATTTACACAGCTGTATAATAAACAGATTGGAGATGGAAATCATAGTTTAAATAACAATTTTATGGTGAAAATTTGGACTACTGAATTGAGTCGATGGATTACATTGTATCCAATTGATATAGCTAATAGTAACTTCTATTCAACGAGAATGGGAATCAGGGTTTCATATGATGCAAATCCACAGAGAGAAATATGGGTGGGGGAATCAAGTGATTTGAACAGTCATACAATTACTGTCAGCCATCCTAACGTAAGTATAAACTTGTTGACCAACGACGAAATCATGAAACTTATTGAACCTGAAATCCTTATCATCAATGGCACCACATACAATGCTAGCGATACTGTAAATAACACTGCGCCACTAAACGATGTGATTCAGCACTACATGAGACTCCCAGGTGACGGAACAGGTGGCACTTATAACATTGATTATGTACAATACGATGGAATACTGGATGCCACTCAGTATATCGCTTATAAGACAACAGATGAATCGGTTTCTATGATTGCCGGCGAAGGCAGTAATATCAAAATTATGCTTGATGATTTTAAAGTCGGTGGCGGTACTCTAAAATTACAATCCGACTACAATTTCATGGTTGACCAGTCATATATATACGATAGCGGCGCGGTAATCCTCAGTCAAGATGATGGTGCAGTGTTTAAAACCGCTCATCTTATTGTGCCTAAAAAAAACATTAATGGGAATTTGACTTTGACACTGAAAAGCACGGTTCTGGAAGGGGAGTATCAGGCAAGCGGAAATGGGATAGAGACGCTGTATACTGCACTCGATGGAAATGTGTATGAGATTAGCGGGGTTACTGACAATATAACTATTGTCAAGAATACAACACCTGAACTGTATCCACTGTGGAAATCGTACTTCTCAGACTTGGGAAAAATCGTGAACACAACATCAGCAGATTTTGTTGATATATCAAATGAAACCATAAATCGAGTTGGTATAAATATCAACAGTACTACTCCCGATATAACTCTTACAGTCCAGAGGAAAGAGATAATTATCAGCTAGTGTCGCGTCAACCATACAATGTAGTGCGACTGAAGGGGTTAAGAAAGATGCAAAAAACGACACGACCGCGCAAAAGCGCGGCACGTTCCTACACCATGAACGCAAAATACAAAACGGTTTTTAAGCAGCGTCATATTTGCAGATATGAGAATTGCATTGTTGGATTTGGGGTTGTTGTGGGTTTGATAGTAGTGGAATCCGCCGCCTACGGCGGGAACTGATGCTCCGTTTTCTTAACTTCCAGTCAATTGCTGTGCCCCTATTTCTAATATCGGCACCCGAATGTACGCACAATTGCCCGCGTGTGTTCCTAAGTCTGTGCGCTGACGACGCAGTGTAAAAACCGATCGGTAATTTTGGAGTTTAGAAAATTGAAATTGTGCCATATGGCCTATCTTCATAATCAGACACTTGACAGTTGACGTGACACTAGACGGATTTTATTATTTTGGTGACAGGAGTGTTGGCAACAATTACTTCATCATAAATTTAAGAAAAAAGTATTTTATCCACCAAAACATAAGTACATCCGGAGTTTAAACTAAAATGGTTGATGAAATATCCATAATCGAATTATTTATCGTTGCAATCCTTGTCAGCCTTTCTGCGTTTTTTTCATCTGCCGAAACAGCATTCATCTCAGTGAACCGGATAAAGATGTTGCACCTTTCTGAAAAAGGGAACAAGAGTGCCAGGATCATCCATGAGGAATTGCAGCACCCTGAAAAATTTATCACCACGATACTTATTGGAAACAATATCGTAAATGTCGCAGCATCCGTGCTTGTGACAGCTATTGTGCTAAAGTATTTTGGAAATGCCGGTATCGCTATTGCAACAGGACTCATGACAATCGTAATACTCATTTTTGGTGAGATTGTACCAAAGACATTTGCCGCAAAACATGCAGACACCTATTCGCTTAAAATAGCAAAACTACTGCTTCTTTTGACCAGAATCATGCATCCGGTAGTCGCCGTATTTACAGAAATCACACAAATCATATTTCGCATTTTCGGAGTCAAAGAGAAGATCAAAAATCCGTTTATCACAGAAGAGCAGATCAAACTCTTAATGAGAGTCGGTGTGGAAGAAGGTGTCTTTGAACGGCACGAGAGGGAATATATCCAGAACATCTTTGAATTCACAGACGAATCCGCAGAAGGCATCATGACCCCTCGCAGCGATATGGAATGTGTCGAAAACAATAGCCTCCTGAGTGAAGCTCTTAAAAGATGCAACGAATCAGGTCATTCAAGACTCCCTGTGTGGGAAAACAAGCCGGACAACGTCATTGGAATGATATTTGCAAAAGACTTGCTAAGGTTCAGTGACACCGAACTTGCCACAAAGACCGTAGAAGAAATCCTGCGCCCTCTTCTTATAGTAAGGGCAAAGCGCAAGATAGCATCAATCTTTCGAGAGCTTCAGGCAAAAAAAATGCAAATTGCAGTCGTGGTGAACATAAACCAAAAGGTCATCGGAATCATGACGATCGAAGACATCCTTGAAGAGATCGTAGGCGAGATACTCGATGAATATGACGTTGAAGAGATCGAACAGGAAAATCTTCGCTGACGCTCAGATTTACATTGAGTACATAATCGGCACTGTCCCATTTTCCAGTTATTCTCCGACATAGACTCTAATCAACATCCGTTTAAATTAGCATTTATCCACCATCAATCATTATTAAAACCTAACGTCTCCTTTGCTTCCCACACTTGTTCCAAGATTCATTCCTCTAAAGATTTATATGCATTGTAAAACCAGTCTTACGTAGTGATCTACATGATTGATGTCGCAGTAACAAAACTTAGTTCAAAAGGGCAAATCGTGATTCCTTCTGAAATGAGAAACGGTTTCAGTAAAGGGGAAAAACTTGTTATAATCAAGAACGAGGGACAATTTATTTTGAAAAAAGTAAAGGATATGGACAAGAATTTCGAAGAGGATCTTACTTTTGCCAAAAGAACAGAAGAAGCCCTGAAAAGATATGAAAAGGGATTCTCTAAAGAAATGAACGCCAAAGATTTCACTAACGAAATCGAAAAATGGTAACTATTGCTTATGATCCTTCATTTGAAAAGAAGGTTCGAAAGATTAAGGATCAAGTGTTAAAATTAAAAATTAAGAATAAGATCCTTAAAATTATAGACTCACCGGAAATTGGTATACCTGTGAGATACAGCAGAAAAGGTACCAGAGAAGTTTATACCCCACCTTTTAGATTGTCTTATTCGTATATACAGAATGAAGAAAAAATATTTTTCTTAGATTTATACCATAAAGATGAGCAATAATTCTTGTTTTATTGTTTGGATTGTATCCATTTCCACAAGACTTTCAGTTTGAATTCTCGTGTATATTTTCACCACAATTCATATAAATTGTTTTTGTGAAAGTATTCAAAAACTTATATGTGTCACCAAGTCTTTATATTTATGAACTATAACAAAATGAAGAAAATGGCTAATATATTATGGATGAAATTATTTAAGATTACAGCTGCTAAGTAACATGTCCGTTTTAACAGCGCGAATTTATGATTATAATTGAGATGAAACTAAACGTTAATGTAGTTTAACTGAGCGTGGAAGTTTAAAGGGTAATATTATGAATATACAAATCAGGAATCTTGGGGTGTTAAAGCAAGCTGAGTTCTCGCTTGGCGACATGACTATCATTTGTGGAGAAAACAATACAGGTAAGACCTACACCACCTACGCGCTTTTTGGCTTCCTCTCCTTTTGGCAGGAGACATTTTATATTCCCGTCGAAGATAAATATATAAATCAACTGCTTGCTGATGGTGTGGTTCACATTGGTTTGTCAGAATATGTTCAAGATGCGGAGCGTATTCTTTCAGAAGCTTGTAAGACATATGCAGAGCAATTACCTAAGGTCTTTGCGGCATCGACAGACCTATTCAAAACTACGGATTTTCAAGTTGCCCTTAATTCGGAAGATGTCCGTCTGAGAGATAAATACGAACAACGCATTGGTTCGGCAAAAGCAGAACTATTCTCCATAACCAAAGATGAGGGAAGTAAAGAGTTAATTGTTACACTTCTTGTAGAAAAAGATCAAATAATCATACCCAAAAATATTATTATGGGAATCATTGGTAGTGCTCTAAAGGATATCATTTTCAGTAATCATATCCCTAATCCATTTATTGCCAGTGCGGAAAGAACGGGTGCCGCTATTTTTCGCAAAGAGTTAAATTTCAATCGTAATAGAATACTTAAAAAAATAGCACATGAAGACAAAAATATAAATCCACGGGATTTTCTGTTAAAAGAGTATCAGGATTATGCATTACCAGTGGAAAAGAATGTAGAGTTTACAAGGCAACTTGAAACGATTTCCAAGGAGAGTAGTTTCATTGACGAAAAGCATCCTGATGTGTTATCTGACTTCGCCGACATCATCGGAGGTACATACACTGTTACCAAAGACGATGAGCTTTACTATGTGCCAAAAGGCAAGCATATCAATCTTACCATGAGCGAAAGCTCCAGTGCGGTACGCTCTCTTCTTGATATTGGATTTTATCTAAGACATGTAGCTCAACCGGGTGATTTACTCATGGTAGATGAACCGGAACTGAATCTACATCCAGAAAACCAGCGCCGTATGGCTCGACTCTTTGCCAGACTGGTCAACCTCGGCATAAAGGTTTTCACCACAACCCACAGCGATTACATTATCAAAGAATTGAACACACTCATTATGCTCAATCACGATAATCCGCATTTGAAACGAATTGCTGAAAAAGAAGAATATAAACCGGAAGAACTTATCTCCTCAGATAAGATCAAAGTCTATATCGCAGAAAAAGCGCTGGTGAAGTTAGAAGGTGGTAGTCGTAGAACCAATATCCAGACGCTTACGCTTGCTGACATAGACCCTGAACTGGGAATTGAAGCTCGTACTTTCGATACACCCATAGAAACGATGAACCGCATTCAGGAAGAAATTGTGTGGGGAGAAAAATAAAGATGGTGTCCGATATTTACATCCTCAATGAAATGATCAAGGATAATGCCAAAATATCACCGGAAGAGAACTATAGTAAACTAAAGATCATACTCCCCGAACCCCAACATCCCGATTCTTCAGCAACCATTTACGGCTTGCCAAACGATGCCATCACCATCAAAGTGGATACCTTCAAATCTCCAGATACAATATTTAATTGCTCAAATGATGAATGTAAACGCTCTGATTTCGTCATCATATCTGACAATGGCAATAAAAAAGTGATACTCCATATTGAGATGAAGACGACTAAAGGAAAAACGAACAAGGATATCATCAAGCAACTTAAAGGAGGTGATTGCTTTGTCACCTATTGTAGGAAAATCGGCAAGGAATTTTGGAACAAGCAAGATTTTCTCGATGGTTATAATACACGTTTCATTAGCATTGAGCACACCAGAATCAGTAAGAAAAAAACAAGAATAACCCGCAATCCCGGTGTCCATGATAGCCCCAAACGGATGTTAAAAATAGACTCGCCGCATCATCTCCAATTTAATCACCTTGCAGGAAAATGAGATTATCTATTACGTAGAAATTATTCGATGGTGTATTAAAAACTGTATCTGTTTGGAATTCGCGAACTGACTTTACTCCTAAAAAAGCACAATGTCAGCCGCCCGACAGAAACTATTTTATTAACCCTAACCCATTACTCCCAACACAGAGGTACCAATTATGCAAAAAGCAATCATAGAAACAGAAAAAGGTAACATCGTCATTGAATTATTCGAAAAAGAAGCACCCAACACAGTAGATAACTTTGTCAAACTTATAAACAAGGGATTCTACAACGGACTTAAATTCCACAGGGTCATCGATGATTTTATGGTACAGGGTGGCTGCCCCAACGGCACCGGAACAGGCGGACCCGGCTACACCATCAAATGCGAGATCAACCCGAAAAAGCACAGAACTGGCACACTCTCAATGGCACACGCAGGAAAGAACACAGGCGGCAGCCAGTTCTTTATTACACACGCACCACAGCCTCATCTTGATGGAGTACACACCGTCTTTGGCCAGGTCAAAGAAGGCATGGACATCGTCAATAAGATTAAGCAGGGCGACGTTATGAGAAAAGTCACAGTCGTCGAAGAGTAAAATTTTGGTTTTGTATTTTCGCCTGCACTCAGTTTTTTGAGTGGCGGGCGCTTATATTTTTAGTGAGGGAGTCCACTATGCCAAGATTAAAAAAATGTCCCGATTGTGGTAGCAAAATGGAAAAGGGGGAAACTGAATTTCTCGCCGAATTCGAACAGGGATTAATAGCTATTGAAAATATTGATGCCGATATTTGCACTATTTGCGGTGCCGAATATTTACCTGCCGAATCGGATAAATATGTAGAGGAAAACGTAGAAAAAATATTCAAAAATAAAATAACGGCCCATCAGGAAACTGTATACAGAGTCCCAGTTCATGCATAATTGAGTGCAGGATTCAAGCATCCCGCCATCAAGATTAATCCAATATATCATCCGGCGTGAAAAGCAAAATATTTTCCTCTTTTGCAACATCATGCAGGCGTTTTGAAAAACCACTTTTTGAAAACAGGCAATAGTACTCTATACGTGTATCGTGGTTCCATTTGATCAAACTCTTTTTGTTTTTAAGTTTGATTAGCGTATCCACATCCATCTCACGATTGTTCCATTTACATTCACCAATTAGAATATCATTAGTATTATCGTTTAAAGCAACAATATCGATCTCATCACCTTTGCGATTCCACCAAGAACCTATATTTTGGAACACAAATGGATGTTTATTTTCATTGTTCAACCTGATAAGGAACTCAGAACAAATATTTTCAAAAACAGGCCCAATATACTGATCAAGTTCAGATTCAATTTTTGAAAGTACATACTCCGGTCTGCCACTTTCAATAAACCCACGGTTCTTGTGAATGAAGTGAAACCAGAATTTGAAAAAGTTATCTTTAATAAAATACCTGCCCTTTTTGGATTTAGATGGTTTATCATCCACTGGAATTTTGCGCACCAGAATCTCATATTCATTGATGAGATCGGACATATAGGGCCCAAGGCTCGTGTTTTTGATCCCCGTGCGGTTTGCTATCTCATTCAAAGTGCTTGCCCCACCGGCAATTACCTCAAGTATTGAAAAATATATCCGGTACTGCGGTCCGAATTCACTTATCAATATGTTTGTACCTTCATCAAGAAGAGGAGCACCAATGTCCAAAAATTGTTCCGATACAATGTTCAATAACTTTTTATCAGTTACATTCTCTAACAATTCGTAGTATTTTGGAACTCCACCAAAGATGGAATATATTTCAACAAAATCATTAATATCCATATCCATCAGGATTTCTTTACAAACACTATACTGCAAAGGTTTTAGATTTAGCATTGCATCCGAGCGGCCAAAGAGCGGTGTTTTATAGTCCTTAAACAGCTGTTTCATAAGACCGATGTAAGAACCCAAAAATAAAAAAGAGCATTTACGTTCATCTTTGTATTTGTCCCAATATTTCTGAATAATTGAAAAAACACCAATGTTTATCTTTTTAAAGTTTTGGAATTCATCAAATATGAATGCTTTTTTGTCGGATAACGTAAACAAAAACTTGAAAAAATCATCAAGATCCGTAAAATACGGAACATAATCAAGCTGCTCCATCAATATAATCCTGAAATCATCAAGTAATAACCGTTCTTCTTTTTCCGCCACAAAAAAATAAAATGAGTTGTCCTTAAAAACGTGCTGCACAAGTCTGGTTTTGCCAACACGGCGCCTGCCGTATATAATGATCATTGTACTCTTATCAAGCGATGTCAATGTTTTGAGTTTTTTGGTCTCATCTTTACGATCGTAAAATTTCATATATGAGTATGCAGCCTTTTTGTATTCAATAGTTATTGTTAATCACAATAATTGTTAATCACAATAATTGTTAATCACAATAATTGTTAATCACAATAACTGCCATCGAATAAAATAAAAATAATGCTCAGTCAAAAACTAATATCATTTTGACCCCATATCCTGCAACAACACCGCGCAGGATTCAAGTGTCCCGCCCCCCACAACATCGGGATCGACACCCGCGTCCATCATCCCTTTTGCAGTCTTAGGACCAATCGCAACCATCACCACGCCGGAAACATCCGTGTTTTCAAGTCCGGCTGACAAAAATGACTTCGTACTGGTAATAACAACAGCATCGATCTTATGATCCGCAATTATTTTCTTCAACTCATTGGGGGCACTCTCAAGTTCATAGCACACACCCTCCACAACCGTTGCACCCAGTGATTCAAGATCCACTACAAGTTCAGGATTTGGAACACTGGCTCTCGCAATCCCTATGACCTTGCCCTGTGCGCGGTCTTTTAGATATTCTGCAAACTTGTCGGATGAGAACGAATCCAGCACTTCTGAAGGGTATCCAAATTCATTCACCTTTTGGGCGGTCTTTGGACCCACGCTGAGAATCGTTGTGTCCGAAGAAACAGAATCGCATTTTTCAAAGAACTTCGAAACACCAAGCGAACTTGTGAAGATTAGAAGATCGATCCCCTGCTCATTTACCATTCGTACAAGCAAATCAAATGAAGCTGGGTCCTGTGGCGGTCTTGAACGTATGGTTGGAACAGTTATTGCCTCAACATCATATTTTTCAAACAGTCCGACTGTGTTTTCTTCTTTTTCCTGCAATCTGGTCACTGCCACTTTCATATAACCAAGATATTGCGGTCAAACATCATATTATTTGCTATATGGGACATCTATTAAAGCCTGCACACAAATTTGTATTAACCGAAAAATGCTTAATATGGGAGAAACATCTAATCGAAGACCTGGAGGTTGATTATATGGCTGCTGTTCCAAAAAAGGCAGATACACCTGCCAAAACGAGAGTAAAACCCACATATTTGATCCTTGGAAGCGGAAGCATTGGATTTGCTGTCGCAAAGGAGCTTAGAGAACTTGGTAAAGACCTCGTTATTGTAGACAAAGATGAACAAAAAGTAGAAACATTGCGTGAAGAAGCGTATGAAGCAATCGTTGGCGATATTAAAGATCCAAAACTATTTGACCAGATAAGTACCAAAAACCTAACTGCTGTATTAATATTGAGCTCCAATATTGAAGCAAACAAAATAGCGATTGAAAATGTCAAACAAACAATATCATCTGATGTATATGTTGTTTCCAGGGCACCGGATATCATAAATAAACAAGAGATGGAAGAACTTGGTGCAGACCACGTTGTAATGCCTTCAAAACTCGTTGCAGCGTCACTTGCAAGAACACTTGAACGTGCCGAATCAATACTAATCGGAAGTAAATTGTCGAATTTGCTGAAAGGTCTAAATAATAAAAAGCTTGCGATAGTGGTACATGATAATCCTGATCCTGATGCCATATCAAGTGCAATTGCACTCAAAGAGATCGCAATGAGCGTTGGAACTGAATCTTCTATACTGTATAATGGTGAGATTGGTCATCATGAAAACAAAGCTTTTGTAAATCTTCTTGGAATTGACCTTAACCGAATGGAAGACCATAACATTTCGGATTTCGATAAAATTGCACTTATAGATTGTGCCATACCGGGTGCCAATAACATCGTGCCTCCTGATTCACATATAGGCATCGTGATCGACCATCACCCATTAAATGAAGTGGAAATTGAAGCTGAATATATAGATGTGCGTCCAAATGTAGGCGCAACGGCTACAATTCTTACAAAATACCTTCAGGAACTAAATATTGAAATTACTCCAAACATAGCAACTGCCCTACTGTATGGTATTAGGACAGATACACAAGATTTCAAAAGAAATACGGACCTTGCAGATCTTTCTGCAGCATCGTTTTTATATCCCCTCTCAGACCATGATATCCTCGAGCAGTTAGAGCGTCCATCCATGTCAATTGAAACATTGGACATTCTTGGTGATGCAATAGTGAACAGACAGGTAATAGGGAGTTATCTTCTTACAAATGTCGGAACGGTACGTGACCGTGATACACTTCCGCAAGCTGCCGATTATTTACTTAACCTGGAGGGAATCTCTACCTCGATCGTATTCGGTGTATCTGAAGATAAGATATTCATATCAGGCAGAAGCCACGACATCAGGATCAATTTGGGAGATGTAATGAAAAGAGCATTTGGAGACGAGACTGGAGGAGGACACGCTACATCTGCAGCAGCACAGATCCCACTCGGTGTTTTCAGTGCTGCAAAGGATAGGCAAATACTCTTGCGCCTTGTTAATGAAGCGATAACAAAGAAATTTTTATCCGCCGTTGGAGTTGAGAAATCCGAAGAGTAGGATTCAATTTTTTATTTGTACTTGTTTGATAGTTTTGATGATGAGTCCAATTTCCGCAAGCGGCGCATTCCATACATTATAAAAAAATATATACCGGTTGATTTAACTCGAACTGACACTGTCCAGTTATTTTCAAGACGCCGATTTAAGGTTGTGTTTTACCATATATCAAAATCCAAACGCGCCGGGCGGTATTCTATAGCATATATAGTCATATGGATTATATGGTATATATAATTAAATGGTTATGTTATGCATTGTATTTCGTTGCTTTTACAATACAACGCCACGAGCATAGAACTACACAGATGATGCATGCCATCGTTCAATTTTTGGATCTCCCCTGCGTTGAGTGAGTAAGTTAGACTGTATGAACAGGCTTTACGGGAGGAAACAAGCCGATTGCACATTTGGCGAGATATCTTGAATAGTGACATTATCCCGCGATATTAAAGAGAAACAAATCTTTTACATACTTCTTTGGTAACTATTCAGCCATCCTTAAGACTCGTATCGCGTCAACAATATAATGTCGCAACACTAGAAGGGGGCGAGTAGATGCAAAAAACAGCGCGGCACGTTTCAACACCATTAACATGAAATATAAAATTGTTTTCAAGCAGTATCGTATTTGCCATAGCGTCAAGTTAGGCTTAGATGGTTTTACTATACTCCCATTTGACTGATAGGTCCCCACACTTGTCGTAATTCATCACATTCATTAATCTTCCTCCTGAATTAAAATATTTATGTATTCTTCTACAAGAGATCTACTCATCTCTAATACCTGG
>DQIO01000264.1 GCA_020793555.1 Methanosarcinaceae archaeon
TTCTTTAGTTTAGGTCAATTGCTGTGACTTTCTTTTTAGCATCGGCACCCGCATGTACGCAGCATGTACGTATAATTTGCCCGAGGGTGTTCCTAAGTCGGTGCGCTGACGGCACTGTGTAAAAACAGATCGGTCATCTTGGAGTTTAGAAAATTGAAATTGTACCATATGACCTATCTTCATAATCAGACACGTGATAGTTGACACGACACTAGTGCACAGGTTAGATTTAAATCATATTGTTTGTCAAGTTTGCATCAACTTAAATTAAAGTAGCTCCAACATATTCTCAACTTCCATAAAACCTATATACCCTCAAATCCAATTGTACACTTAACGTCAACATATCAATCATGAGGCTAATACAATGACACATGAAACGATCAAAGTAGAAGGAATGTCGTGTGGACACTGCCAGATGACTGTAAACAAAGCAATCACAAGCGTAGCCGGTGTATCCAATGTTGAAGTAAATCTTAAAGACGGTCAGGCAACTGTAGATTTTGATGAAAGCAAGACCAATACAGATACGATCAAGGCAGCAGTTGTTGAAGCAGGATACAAAGCATAACCTGAACTAAAAATATATACTACCAATACATTACTTTCAACAGGAGTGTGGGAGTTGTATGGAAGCCGTAATTGACGTCAATGGAATGACGTGTATGCATTGTCACAAAACAGTGACAGATGCCATATCAGATGTAAACGGCGTCGAATCGGTTGACGTAAGTCTTGAGGACAATAACGCAACTGTAATTTTTGATGACGAAGTTACTAGTCTTGATGCAATAGAACAGGCAGTGGTCGATGCCGGATATGAAGTCGGAGGGGGAACTGCCGAAAGTGAACCAGCCTCCGAACCCGAGCAGACGGAAGAAGGAGAGGTATGCCCCACCATCATCGAAGATGACGAGGAAGAAGGAACTTCACACCCAGAACTCGGCTCAATAGTCGAAACCAAATTCAAAGTATCTGGCATGACATGTGCATCATGTTCTGCCAATGTTGAAAGAATACTTAAAAAACAACCCGGGGTCGCATCCGCATCTGTCAACCTGCCAATGGAAAAGGCATCAGTGACCTACGATCCTGCACTTATCACTCCCAAACAGATGGAAGATGCCATCACTGGTATTGGTTACGGCGTTGTGAAGGAAAAAGTCACACTTGACGTCGGAGGCATGACGTGTTCGGCATGTGTCCAGAACATTGAGCGAGTGCTCAATAAACTCAAAGGCATTGAATCTGCAACAGTAAATCTCACACTTGAAAAAGCGCAGGTGGAATACGATTCTTCGCAGGTATCCCCGGCAGAGATGATAGCCGCCATTGAAGGAATAGGATACACAGCATCCCTCAAGGCTGATAAAAAAGATGCCGAAGACCGCGAGCGGCAGGCGCGCGAAGAAGAGATCACAAATCAGCGCAACAATCTCATAATCGCAGTTGTATTCGGTATCCCCATCGCACTTGGAAGCATGACCGGGATGTTCCCGAATCTGCTTTCGTTCGTACCCACGTTCTTAACAGATCATGTCGTGCTCTTTGCCCTGACCACTATAGTGATGCTCTTCCCGGGCAGACAGTTCTTCACAGGGACCTATAAGGGGTTGAAGCACGGCGTCACCGACATGAACCTCCTGATCGCGACAGGAACAGGTGCGGCATACGTAATAAGTGTTGCAGCGACGTTCCTTGACCTTGGACCAGGTTACGAGCATCTGTATTATGATACTGCAGTAATGCTCATCACATTCATCATATTCGGCAGGTACCTTGAAGCAAAGACCAAAGGCAAGACCTCTGAAGCCATCCGAAAATTGATGGGATTGCAGGCAAAGACCGCGCGTATACTTGTTGACGGCGAGGAAAAAGAGGTTCCTGTTGAAGACGTAACAGTTGGCGACATCGTAGTAGTGCGCCCGGGCGAAAAACTTCCTGTTGACGGTGTTGTGACCGAAGGAACATCGGCTGTCGATGAATCAATGATCACAGGCGAGAGCATCCCTATTGAAAAGAACCCTGGCGACACCATAATTGGTGCAACCATCAACAAATCGGGTTCCTTCAAGTTCAGGGCTGCAAAGGTTGGTGCAGATACAGCCCTTGCACAGATTATCGAACTTGTTGAGAATGCCCAGACCTCCAAGGCACCCATCCAGCGAATTGCAGACATCGTGGCAGGGCATTTCATACTTGCCGTGCACGTAATATCGCTCCTTGCATTCTTCTTCTGGTTCTTTATAGGCTTTGAGATGTTCGGGATCGCACAGTCGGCGGCGTTCTCCACAATTAGCCCGTTCCTGTTCTCACTTCTCATTTCCATCACAGTGCTTGTGATCTCCTGTCCTTGCGCGGTTGGTCTTGCAACACCTGCTGCCATCATGGTAGGTACGGGCAAAGGTGCCGAGAACGGCATACTGATAAAAGGCGGCGAGGCTCTGGAGCAGGCACACAAACTCAACACGATCGTATTCGACAAGACCGGCACACTTACAAAAGGTGAACCTCAACTCACAGACATCATATCAACATCACATCACAGCGATGATGAAGTATTGCAAATTGCGGCAATTGCCGAGAAAGGTTCTGAACATCCGCTTGGTGAAGCGATAGTAAGCGGTGCAACGGATCGTAATATCGAGATTGGAAATGCAGACTCGTTCAAATCTATCGCCGGTCACGGTGTTGAAGCAGAATTTGAAGGAAAGCGAATACTGCTTGGTACACGAAAACTCATGGCTGACAACGGCATCATTGTTGCTGACCTCGATGAAGGCATGGGGGCACTGGAACATTCAGGCAAGACTGCCATGCTCATAGCACTGGACAACGAAGCCATTGGTATTGTTGCAGTTGCGGATACACTCAAAGAGAACTCGAAGGAAGCAGTAGATAAACTTCACAATATCGGCATCGAAGTTGCCATGATAACAGGCGATAATGCAAAAACGGCATCTGCCATCGCACAGCAGGTCGGTATCGATCGCGTGTTGTCCGAAGTCCTGCCGGAAGACAAGGCAACCGAGGTTAAGAAACTTCAGGACGAGGGAAAGGTCGTGGCAATGGTCGGGGACGGTATTAACGATGCACCTGCCCTGATGCAATCGGATATAGGGATCGCGATGGGTGCAGGGACTGATGTTGCAATGGAATCCGCACAAATCGTGCTGATCAAGAACGACATTTTGGATGTAGTTTCATCGATACGCCTAAGCAAACTCACAATGCGGAAGATTAAACAGAACCTGTTCTGGGCGTTCGGTTACAACAGTATTGGCATACCGATCGCTGCCGGCATATTGTATCCTTTCGTGGGCAAGATATTGATAACACCTGCACTCGCAGCCGCATTTATGGCAATGAGTTCGGTATCGGTAACGATGAACTCGTTGCTCATGAAAAGGAGCAGGATAAAATGATGCTTGTGCAGTTACTTGAGGTGAGGTCATATTTATGGAAGAAAATGTTATGAAAGGCAAGGTGGGAAAATACAGCCTGATCGCAAGTGTAGTATCATCTGTTACGCTGTCAGCTATATTCGTATTGCTGGCAGTACTGAAGAATAGTGGCATGGTTGAACCGCTATACACACAGGTCGATATTGCAGCAGGTGCTGTCTTTGTGTTCATTTTGAGCATGATCGTATCGGCGTCAATATGGCCGAATATTGTAGAAAAACGCTTGAAAAGACATTTTGATTCAACATAGCCGGATTAGATTAATTAGAGGAATATAAGTTGAAAAGAAACACGTTTACTCTGGAGTCAACTATTGTGAAAAACGTAATGAATGAGGATAATGCAAAGTTCAGACCTATTGGGTTATTTCTGCATAGATGTGTTTATAGTTTGATATTCCTGTATATCTCAATTTGGTGAAAAGTGAGTTGCAGGTGCCTTTTGTGCTCCTTGGATAATATATTTTTAAATTGGAGTTGGATGTTCACACAGTTTGAGTTTTTGTTTCGCATTTTCGAAATATTTTTATACCATTGTTGTCAGTGTGAAATGAAAGGAGGTTAATAACTTGTTAAAAATATGTAAGAATTTAAAATTGTTTATGATTCTTAGTATACTTATTACAGGTGCTGTTTTGATAAGCGGCTGTACAGGTGAACTAAATGTTAATGACACTGAGAATACAGGGGCATCGGATGAAAATGCACATGCAGAAGAAGCAACTGAAGAAAATGCAAATGCAGAAGAAGCAACTGAAGAACATCATTGGGGTTATGAAGGTGAAGGCGGACCGGAACATTGGGCTGAACTGGGATACCCTGATGCATCAGGCAGTGAACAATCACCGATCGACATACCTGACGGAACTTCACTTCACGACGCTGATATCATATTTAACTACGATTCATCGGCGCTTAATATAATCAACAATGGACACACCATTAAAGTGGATTATGATGAGGGCAGTACTATAGAAGTTGAGAACAATACCTATAAACTGTTACAATACCATTTCCACTATCTTAGTGAACATACTATTAGGGGCGAGCATTCTGACATGGAACTGCACCTCGTTCACCAGAGCGATGATGGCAAGTATGCTGTAATAGGTGTTATGATGGATGCAGGCACTGAAGAAAATAGTGCATATACGCCAATATGGGATTATTTACCTGCTGAAGAAGGTGAAGTAGAAACTATTGATGGCATAACTGTTAATGCAGTTGATCTGCTCCCTGAAGTTCGAACATACTATCGATATGATGGGTCGTTCACCACCCCACCTTGCACTGAAGGTATTAACTGGTTCATGATGGACAATCCTGTCGAACTTTCAACCACACAGATCGATGCTTTCAAAGAGATTTACTCAAATAACTATCGACCTGTTCAGCCACTTAATGATCGTGAATTTATTGTATCGATCTAAAGCGGCATTAACAAGAATTGAACAATGGGGACATATTGCCCCTTTCTTTTTTTATTTTTGATGGTACATACTGTGTATCAACTTATGTTTCTTCATTGATCGCCTAAAACCCGATTTTATAAGTAGGCGCATATTTACGCTGATACGTGCAGGTGCAATCTTAAATCAGCGAAAATCAACATAAATCTGTTTTGAATCAGCGTCTTGAAAATTAATAAAAAATTGGAACGTGTTGTTTATATTGATTAACTATACATGCATCGTCCACTTGATGTAATTAAGTGAAATGATTTCCTGGGTATTTTTTTGGCAGAAACTGTTACTGAAAAACTCAATATAATTATGACTAATTTGGATTCAAAAGTAGATTGTATTAGAGGAATTGTCCTTTCAACCCGTGATTGACTTGAGATTGCGAGTTTCATAAAAGATCTGGATCTAAATGTTCAACTTTTGCATGCCATATGTGCATCAATTGTGGGATTGTCAAACCGTGCGGTTTCCAGGTTGTGAATGTCGTCACTTTCCAAAACCGTGATATTCACGACCGACGGCATTGCGATCTCGTATAGTATTGGTGATACTATGGCGTTATTTTGTATACTGGATTAGGATGCAAGTGTAGGGCTTGCCATGATCGAAATTTAACATGCTATTGAAAAAATACAGGCGGTGATGCGAGTTTGAATGATGTAGAACAATGTGAGTTTGAAATTAGAGAACTCAAGGCTGAAATTAAACAGTTGAAGAATACAAAAAGTGCAGAGGTTTCACTTTTGGAACTCTTCAATGAGGAGTTTTTTGGAGCACTTCCAAACTATTTGGTAAACCTTACAGGCGAGGGAGCAACATCCATGATATTAAGGGAAAGTTTGCGTGATGCGAATATCAGCCTGTTAAAAAATCAGGCAAATCTCAAGAAACGAGTGGATGAAGCAGAAACATTTGAGGATAAGTTCAACCAGTGTTATTCGATATATCAAGATCTGGGATTTCCATTTGAATATGAAGTGATAAAGGAATCGGACGAGGTGCTTGTGATCAAAATAACAACATGTCCTCACATTGACTACACGAAAAAAAATCCTGCAGCATGTAACACATGTGCAGGAATCAAACTTGGAATAGTGGAAACACTTTTCGGCGTAAAAGTCCCGGCAATTAAGAAAACGTTATGCATGGCATATGGTGACGATTTTTGCATAATTGAAATTCCAAAAAAAGCTCCAACTGAAATCAAGATCGATTGATCGATATGGTGTCTATGCATCAAGTATATACAATTTAAGTCCGTATCAGAACTTAACATAAGCTGGAAGTTATCTCATGCCAATTGATCCAATCTGTAAAAAACAAGTGCCGCAAACTACCGCATTTCTCTCTGATTACGGCGGCAAAAAGTATCATTTTTGTTCTGCAGAGTGCAAGAAGAAGTTCGATGAACTCGAAAAGAATGTTATCAGGCTTAAACGTAATCTCGAAGAGAAGGAACGGATATCATTTGGAAAACTCAGGAAGGAGATTATCAAACCCGGCATTTGTACTCTCTGCGGTGCGTGTGCATCGTCCTGTGAATCTATATCAATCGTCAACAGTCAACCAAAATTAGTGGGTCCGTGTACTGCTTGCGGTGTTTGTTATAACCAATGTCCGAGAACTATTACTACTGAAGAAGGGCTGATCGGGCGCATACGTTTTGGTTACAGTGCCAAGACTGCGATTAGTGACCTCAAAGGACAGGATGGCGGAGTAGTCACATCGATGCTTGCATATGCTCTTGAAGAGGGATTGATCGACTGTGCGATCGTTACTGTCAAGTCTGAAGATGAACCATGGAAACCAGTTCCGATCATTGCGAAAACGTATGACGATATCATCCAGTCCACAGGTAGTATCTATACTCACAGTATGACAATGGAAGCCCTGATGAGTTCGATCCAGCAAGGTATGCGAAGTATTGCTTTGGTGGGTCCAAGTTGTAATATCGATGCGGTTCATAAAATGCAAAAAAGCCCATACGGTTTTTTGCACATGTTCATGAGGGCAAATATCCTGAAGATGGGACTCTTCTGTATGGATACTTTTTCACACGACGGCATAAAAGAGTTTGTTGAAAACAAGGGTATAAAACTTGAAGATATCGAGTCTATGAAGATACGTAAAGGGCAATTCGAGTTCGATACAAAAAATGAGACAAAAAGTTATCCCCTCGATGATTTTGATGCCTACCGCAGCAGTTCATGTAAATTCTGCACAGACCTGACAGCCGAAAACTCGGACCTCTCGTTTGGTGGTGTAGGTTCACCACAGGGCTGGACAACGGTACTTGCCCGTTCCGGCATTGGTTATGAGATCTTCAACGAAGCAGTGGATAGTGGATATATCAAATCCAAAACTTTAGAGGAGAATGAGATGGAACGGGTGCTAAATCTCGCAAGGATGAAGAAGGTACAGATGTATGCGCTGAATCGCAGGCAGGGTCTTTAAGTTTCGATGAGGGTCCGGTTGGGTTGTATGGCTATTGTGTTAAATTATACCCCAATTTTCTACACAGACACCTTACTTATTACACATGAGTGATTATTTTACACAAAATCATGAATGCCTAATATCAATACTTAGCTAATTTTCACATCAGTTTTACCTAATTCATGTCAATCGAAACCCTTATGAGTTGTGCAAGGGCCGCTATATGGTATACTTAGGCTCTGCCGAAAAATAACATCATGAATTTTATTTTGTGGAACAGGTCCACAGATTTATGATGTTTTGATTAATATTCCTAAATGAGGACAAAATGTGTTTTGTAGTGTTTGATTTTATGTAGGTGTTGATGGTATCGGATGATGGTATCTTTTTATCGAGATTATTTCGTTTAAGGTCATTACTTGCTGATTCTGGTGAATTGCTGGTTGATGTGGCTGCATGAAGTAAAACGGTTAATGTGTCTTGAAGACTGTACTTTGCACCTTTTGGTAGCTTTATTATACTTGTTTCACTAAGTAGTTCAGTTGCTAAAGTCAGTATACTGGCTGACTTTATTTTTGTAAAATCCATTGAATCATCCCCTCCAGGATTTGGTACTGAGGGGAATGATTCACATGGTATAAACTTTTTCACTTTGTTGTTTTGAGTTAAAGCAAAAAGTGTTTAGTCAATCGGAAGTAGGGCTATTCGGAAGTATTGAGGGTGTGAGAATAGTTATATGCAGTTAAGGTGTTTAAAAAGTAAAGATAACGAGAAAATCCTCAATCTGTTCGCGTCAACTTGTACCATATATTTAAAATAATATCCTACAGAAAATCCTTCTTTGCAGTCGGATTAACCCGATTTTATAAATTTTATACAATAATATTTTAAAGGTGATTACACATGGAAAATTCAAAATTTAATGATCTGAATATATCAAAGGAAATAATGATGGCAATAAAGGATATGGGTTTTGAGGAGCCCACTCCCATCCAGGCTCAAGCCATCCCGCATATGCTAAACGGGGAGGATTTGGTTGGACAGGCACAAACAGGCACCGGTAAGACTGCAGCTTTTGGAATTGCAGCATTGGAAATGGTCGATCCTGGAAATAAAAAATTACAGGCTGTAATCTTGTGCCCCACACGAGAGCTAGCAGTTCAGCTATCTGAAGAACTGAAAAAGCTGTCAAAATATCAAAAGGCTATTCGCATATTGCCTGTTTACGGTGGACAACCTATAGACCGCCAAATCAAAGCGTTGAGAAAAGGTGTACAGATTGTGATCGGCACTCCCGGTCGTGTCATGGATCACATGAATCGCCGGACATTGAAAATGGATAGTGTTGAAATGATCATACTGGATGAAGCAGATGAAATGCTGGACATGGGATTCAGGGATGACATTGAATTCATTGTTGAGAATATGCCTGAGGATAAGCAGACCATCCTCTTCTCTGCAACCATGTCAAAGGCAATTTTGCGTATGGCAAATAAGTATCAGAACGACCCACAAATTGTGAAACTGACACACAAAAAAATGACTGCTCCCAATGTCAAACAATTTTATTGCGAAGTTAAAAAATATGCAAAAACTGAAGTTTTGTCCCGTTTGATCGATATTCATGATTTCAATTTATCTCTAGTATTCTGCAATACTAAAAAACGTGTGGATGAATTGGTTGAAGATCTCAAGACAAAAGGATATCTGACTGAGGGATTGCATGGTGATATGGCACAGACCCAAAGGGATCGCGTCATGGCGAAATTCAGAAGTGGTGATATTGACATATTGGTTGCCACTGATGTAGCAGCCAGAGGAATCGATGTGGGCGCAACAGATGCTGTTTTCAACTATGACATACCCACAGATGTCGAATATTATGTACACAGGATCGGGAGAACTGCCAGGGCCGGAAAAGCCGGGCATGCATACACCTTTGTTTCAGGAAGGGAAGTGCACAGGATCAGGGGCATCCAGAAATTTACAAAAACTAAGATTATATCCCAAAAAGTTCCTTCTGTCAGTGATGTGAATGATATAAGAACAAATCTGCTTATAGAAAAAGTCAAAGGGATCGTAGAGGAAGGTCATCTTGGAAAGTATGAAAATCTGGTTGAAAAGGTGATCCAGGAAGATTATTCTTCTTTTGATGTGGCTGCTGCTTTGTTGAAGATGGTAGTCGAAGGCGGTAGTAAGAAGTGATCGATTTGATCACTTCTGCCCTACATGTCATCCAGATCGAAAACTAAAAATCCTTTAGCGCGCAGGGCATCTTTGTCGGTGATGTTTTTCGCAATAATACTAAAATGTTCCGCTCGTTTATCATTGTTCCAACCGACAAATTTGGATTTTTCTTGTAGGTAACACAATATGTTTGCAGCCTGCTTCAAACTCAGGTTTTTCCATTTGCACTCGATAAAAAGTATCTCTTTTGAATCGGAATTTAAAGCGACAATGTTTATCTCATAAGTGTTTTGTCTTTTTGGAGCACCTTTTATCTTGCCCCACTGCCGACCGATCTGTGATATTCAAATGGGATTTTATTTTTGTCGATCAAAAATTCCCTACATATTATCTCAAACTGTTTGCTAATATCAATACCTTAGCCACATTTTTTGTGGATATAATATAGTTTTTGTGATATAGCCATTCCAGCACTTTGTCAAAATCCAGTGATATAAATCTGGCATATGATAAGTTAGTCGATTATTACAAACTACGTTTTCAGATTGAGTTTAACTTCCGAGATGCAATACAATATTGGGGGCTGGAAGATTTTATGAATGTTAAGGAGTTTCCCGTAACCAACGCTGTCAACTTAGCTTTTTTATGGTTAATGTTTCTCAGGCATTAATTCACAATGTTCACAAGGATAATCCTCACTTTAGCATCCAGGACCTTAAAGCATACTCAAGAGGTGGCAAATATGTCAATGAAACATTAAAATTACTACCGCAAAAACCAGACCGAATTTTAATTCAGCAGATCTTTAGTCAAATAACGAAAATCAGAAGTATTAATAGTGGTAGTACTGATTAATGGCGAAGTTATTGTACAAAATATCTGAATATCGTATTTATTTTTAAAAATTGCTCGCAGCATTGCAGACTGCCCACCCCCCATCTTCTTAAAAAAAAGATGCGATAAAGATATAAGATAGAGATGACACTTAGTCACTATAAGCAATCATAACGTTAAATAATACAACAGTTGTAGTTGATTTTCATGCATGTTGAAGGAATCGTCTCCAAAGAGATTAATGTGATACCATTTACAGGTTATTACAAAAATGAAAATGAATTTATCAAAGATGCTGTAAATACGCTTTTGACTGCAAGGAAAGACCTGCGTATTGCTGTAGCCTGCGAATTATACAAACGTGAAGAAGTTTCTTTTGGCAAGGCTTGTGAGATCGCCTCATTGGATATTGAAGAAATGAAGGAAGTGCTTCACAAAAAAGGAATTGCAAGAAAGGTGAGTGCAACGCCGAAAAATGTTAGTGATATGGCAAATGAGGCGATCAGACTAAAGGTATTGATATGAAAGATGATACAGTAACAAGATATGTGCTCAGTGATGGTAAGATCACAGAGATTAAGATTCCAAGGTCTGAATCAATGAATGATATTACAAGAACTTTGGAGAAGGATAAGGATTTTCTAGACATAATGGCAAAAATGTGACTACACAATGTAGGTTTTACAAAACATGTGTTGCAGAATAAATGTCGTATAACTGATCATCAAAGTCCACTGACGTTTCATTTTCTTCTCATTAATATATAGATGGGTTGTAGCATTACAAGCGGTCTATCCCCACATTCCCTCGCAAGGCCATAACAAAAAACAACAATCCTTAAATATTTCCATCACAGTTAAATTTTTATGCAATCCACCAAAACCATCATCATAACCACCGCAATCCTCACCCTCATGATCCTTGGAGCAGGATGCACCGACACAGGCG
The DNA here is from genome assembly GCA_020793555.1 of Methanosarcinaceae archaeon. Lineage (GTDB taxonomy): Archaea > Halobacteriota > Methanosarcinia > Methanosarcinales > Methanosarcinaceae > Methanovorans. Next base: position 11,332 of record DQIO01000264.1, read on the forward strand.
GCGTAGACCATCATCGATCTACATGTGAGCACTCGTTTTTCAAGACAGTAGGAATGTAAAGTTGTCGGAATTTTAGAACATAGGGATGTGAAATACCCCCTAGTGTCGAGTCAACTATCAAGTGTCTATTATGAAGGCAGGTCACATGGACAATTTCAATTTTCTAAACTCCAAAATGACCGATAGTTTTTGCACAGTGCCGTCAGCGCACCGACTTAGGAACACACACAAATTGTGAGTACATGCT
>DQIO01000263.1 GCA_020793555.1 Methanosarcinaceae archaeon
CAAACTTCGTCAGAAAATTGGCATACATCATTCTAAACAATTTGTGTGCATATTTTGAGAACCACACTCATGCGACATCATTTTTGATTTAATAAAAAGATTCACTTTTGGGATTTACCTGCGGAAAGTGCGCGATAGTGATTGATACGGCATTAAAAATATCGTACATGTCTTCGGTGCACCTTTTTATTTAGCACAGGCGGTTGGTTTATCGAGTTCATGAGAAAAACGGCGCGACCACACGTGTGCAGCACGTTCCCACGCCATGAATATGAAATATAAAATGGTTTTTAAGCGGCGTCATATTTGCAGATATGAGAATCACAGGTTTAGGTTATTGGGTTATGAGTCATGGGTTTGGTGACAGTGAAATACGCCGCCTGACGGCGGGAATTGATGCTCCGTTTTCTTTGATATAGGTTAATTGCTATGCGGGGTTTGAATTTTTGAAATGTGCATCGACATTTTATCACTCACTTTCCAGAGGTATATTTTGAGAACAAATCTTTTTCCTAAACATTGGATAATGTCGGATGATCGTGGTTTTCTAAATTATAAAACAAATGATTCGGAAAGTGAGTTATCGAAACCTTCTATCCAAATCATCCATCGAAACCCTCTACCGAAGATTTCTATCGAAAAAACAAAAACCGATAGTTTTTAAATATGAAAGTATATTTAATTATATCATTTCAATGAATAGACTATTTATTTATGTGAGGTAAGTCAATGAAATTAGAAGCAAACCTGATATCAGGACGGACTGCTTACCAGGGAGCATACCTGGAAGCAAAGACTCATAAGGAGTATTTTGACGCCTGTTCGTACTGCGAACTCAATTCAAGCGATCTTGCCAAATTAGGAGTGTCGGAAGGAGATAATCTTTCAGTCACGACAGAATTTGGCGATATTTCGGTATTCGCAAAGGCAAACGACGGCAACCCTGACGGGCTGGCATTCATCCCAATGGGACCGTGGGCAAACGCGGTTCTCAGCCCGGATACACACGGGTGTGGAATGCCCGGGTTCAAAGGTGTTCCGGCACAGATCGAAAAGACTGGTGAAGCGCCGCTTGAGATGAAAGCGCTTATGAGACGGTATTACGAATAAGGGGGAAGAGGGATACAATGGTAGTAATAACAGATGCGATTTGTTCACTGTGTGGGTCGCTATGCGACGATATCACAGTAACAGTCGAAGACAATGTGATCACAAATGTAGAGCGTGCATGTATTCTCGGACGCAACAAGTTCGTGGGTATGTTCCTGCACGACAGGATAGAATCACCAATGATTCGTAAGAATGGTGAACTCGTTGATGTTTCATACGAAGAAGCGATCGACGAGGCAGCAAAGATATTGGTTAACTCAAAGAGAACACTTTCATACGGCTGGTGCTCAACCTCATGCGAGGCAATCAGCAAAGCGATCCAGTTGGCTGAGGAGACAGGCTCTTTGATAGATTCAACCGCAAACGTGTGTCACGGACCATCCGCACTTGCAGTGCAGGAGAAGGGAGGACCGTCCGCAACACTTGGCGCGGTCAAGAACAGGGCTGATGTAGTTATATTCTGGGGCTGCAACCCGGCACATGCCCATCCAAGACACATGAGCAGATACTCATCATTCTCAAAAGGGTTCTTTACCCAGAAGGGACGAAAGGACCGCAAGATGATCGTTATCGATGTACGAAAGACAGATACTGCAAAGTTGGCTGACACGTATGTTGAGATCGAACAGGGTAGCGATTACTTGCTTGTGACAGCACTTCGTTCAGCTATCAACGGTCATGAGGATGTCATTCCTGATGCTGTTGCAGGTGTTTCGAAAGAGGATATTCTCGAACTTGCAAACGTGCTCAAGGAAGCGAAGTATACCTGTGTGTTCTACGGCATGGGAGTCACCCAGTCACGTTCCAAATACAAGAACGGCGACGGTGTTTCATCACTGATCTCAGACATCAACCAGCACTCAAAGGCTGTGATGATAGGAATGCGCGGTCACTATAATGTAACAGGATTCGGACAGGTCGCAACATGGGAAACAGGTTTCCCGATGGCAATTGACTTTACGCGCGGCGCACCATATTACAACCCAGGTGAGACCGGAGCAAATGATGTACTGGTACGAGGCGACGTTGATGCTGCAATTATTTCAGCAGCAGATGCAGGCGCACACTTCCCACAGGATTCACTCAAGTATCTGGCAAAGATACCTGTGATCCAGATCGATCCTTACGCAAACCCAACAACCGAATTATCTGACGTGGTATTCCCTGCGGCAGTTGTTGGAGTTGAGGCTGAAGGTACGGCATACAGGATGGACGGCATATCCTTGCGAATGAAGAAACTGATCGATACGAAGTTCAAGACCGACGAGGAGATTACGGTTGACCTGATCAATAAGGTAAGGGAACTTAAGGGAGGTGCGTGAAATGTCAGAATTATTAATCAAGAACGCAGTTGTCTGCGATCCTATCAATAACGTCAATTGTGAGAAGATGGATATATCCGTCAAAGACGGCAAGATCGTTGAGAGCGTCTCATCCGGTGCAAAGGTCATCGATGCAGGTGGAAAACTCACGATGGCCGGCGGCGTGGATGGTCACACTCATTGCGCAGGAAAGATCAATGTAGGACGTTTCATGAGCCCTCATGATATGCGCATGACCAATGTGCCGGGACTCTCAGGGAAAGAAGCACCTACTGCAACTACAAGAGCACAGGTCGGATATAACACACCAAATGCATTTGCTATCGGATATCGGTATGCAAAGTTGGGTTACACGACTATTGGTGAGGCAGCAATCCCTATCATAGGGGCACGCCACACTCATGAGGAGTTTGAAGCAATCCCGATCCTGGACAAGTTCGGTCTGACACTTTTCGGAAGCAACTGGCAGGTCATGGAATATATCCGCGACGATGAGCCTGAAAAACTTGCAGCATATGTTGCATGGGGACTCAAGGCATCACGCGGTTATGGTATCAAGATCGTAAATCCTGGCGGCGGGGAAGCGTGGGGCTGGGGTAAGAACGTTTCGGGACTGGATGATCCGGTACCAAACTTCGATGTAACACCTGCACAGATCATTATGGGACTTGCAGAGGCGAATGAGAAACTTAACCTTCCGCACTCGATCCACTTACACTGCAACAACCTTGGTAAACCCGGGAACTACGAGACTACAATTGCGTCCATGAAACTGCTTGAGAATCTCAAAAGCAACCGTGACAGGCAAGTATTGCATGTGACACATGTGCAGTTCAATGCATATGGCGGTACATCGTGGAGAGACTTTGAAAGTGCTGCTCCGCAAGTTTCGGATTATATCAATTCTACAGACCATATGACATTCGATCTTGGACAGGCGATATTCGGTCCTGCAATGACAATGACGGCAGACGGTCCTGTGGAATATGCGAACTCACGAATGCTTAACGCAAAATGGAGCAATATGGATGTTGAACTTGAGGATGCATCCGGTGTTGTGCCGATCACGTATTCACCAAAGAACTTCGTGAATGCTGTACAGTGGGCAATTGGATTGGAACTTGCACTGCTTGTGGATGATCCATGGAAAGTCATGTTTACAACCGATAGTCCGAACGGCGGTTCATTCGTGAACTATCCTGAAGCATACACATACCTGATGAGTGCAAAGAGACGTGCAGAAGTCATTGAAGGGTTCCCTGAGATGGCACTTGGTCGTATGAATATACCTGGAATTGACCGTGAGATTGACCTGTATGAGCTTGCGATCATGACACGCGCTATGCAGTCAAAGATATACTGCATGGATACTAAGGGACACCTTGGTGTCGGCGCGGATGCGGATATCGCGATATATGACTTAAAGCCTGATTCTGTGGATACAACAGTTGAATATGCAGCTGTCAAGAAGGCGTTCAGTGGTGCAGCATACACCATCAAGAGCGGTGAGGTAGTTGTAAAGGACGGCGAAATCGCAATGACCCCAGAGGGTAGAACATACTGGGTAAATGCTAAAATGCCACAGGCAACTGTTGACGCGATGCAGGTTGATGTTGCAAAGAAGTTCAAGAAATACTACAGTGTGAGCCAGTCAAACTACATGGTCGAGGATGAATATCTTCCACACCCTGTTGAGATCACTACGGAGGCGGTATAATTGCAGACAGTTACACTTTCATTGAAGGAAAAGAACGCAATACCGATCGAGGCTGATACTATCAACCCTGATAATTTCGCATCAAAGTCAAAGGATGAGATCGGGGCAATACTTGTATGGTACGGTAACGCACAGGTGACTATCGGAGAGGTTTTTGATGTGGCTGTTGACGGATCGGACAGTACAGAGAACACGAAGGTCGTCATCAATGGTGATGTGTCACGTGTCAAGCGCATAGGTCAGGAAATGTCCGCGGGCGAGATCGAGATCAACAGCAATGTTGACATGCACTGCGGCTCGAACATGACCGGCGGAAAGATTACCATCAACGGTGATGCTGACAGTTGGGTCGGTTGCGAGATGAAGGGCGGCGAGATCGTTGTGAACGGAAACGGCAGTTATTATGTAGGCGGCGGATACCGTGGTGAAGCCTGCGGCATGAAGGGCGGCAAGATTACAGTTACGGGCAATGTCCGTGATTACCTTGGCGAGCACATGTGCGGCGGCGAAATTGTGGTCAAGGGCGATGCAGGACTCCTTCCGGGAATCTCCAATAACGGTGGTTCGATTGTCATTGAGGGCAACACAACCATGCCTGCCAGCGAGATGAAAGCCGGTACAATTATCATTAAAGGTGAGGCTGCAGAACTCCTGCCCTCATTCGCTGAAGATGGCACCGAGGATGTCGATGGCGTGACCTACCGCAAGTTTGCGGGTGATGTCAATGCTAACGGCAAGGGTGTGCTACTAGTTAAGTAATTTTTAGACGATACGTTTAGTTTTGGCGCGCTCAAGGGCGCGCTTCTCTTTTTTACAGACACCGATTTGTACGGATTTTACATTATGGGGATTATTCCCACATGGCACTGTTCCAAAAATCAGTTATTTTGTTGACACCGACTTTAGGTAAAATCTGTGTTAATCAGTGTTAATCTGTGTCTAAAAAATAAAAAGACACTGATTTCACAGATTTACACGGATTTATAGTCGTATCTGTATTTGACACATTCGTTTGGATAACTGGATTTTGGTATTGTGTCTTCCCACATGATGATGGTAAGTATTCTGCGTTCAAATATCGGTCATAACAATAAAAATTCAAAAATAAAACCCATTGGAACGTTGTTTTTTAAAGAAGCATTAAAAGAAATAGAGATCAAGTATTATTAAACTTCATGCAAATCTTTTCGACTTGAAGTTACAACTGCAAAGATATTTGGAATATGGATTATTTGAGTTACAATCCATTCCAAGTTTGTCAATTTTTGAATAACTATGTCTGCAAATAAATGGTGACAAAGTTAAACGTCAGTATGTCCTTGCCACATATACTCTGGTAGTGGAATCCGTACCACATACAGGACATTTCCCAGTAGCATTCTCATCCTGCCCGGTCGGGATACCGAGTATTCCTGCTCCGATATCTTCTTCCATTTTAAGGCCGCATTTCTTCTCACCGCACCAGTGTACTCTTGCAATACCCTGTGGAAGTTTCTCTTTAACTTCATCAAGTGTCGCACAATCAAATATGCGGCTCTGAACATCATCTTCCGCTTTTGCAAGAAGGTCTGCATGGATGGTGTCGAACCTTGCCAGAATTTCGTTCTTGATATCATCAAGTGGAACCTGTTCCTTATTACCTGTGTCACGTCGTGCAACCATGGCAGCATTGTTCTTCAGATCCCTTGGCCCAATCTCAATTCTGATTGGAACACCGCGCATTTCCCACTTATAATATTTGGCACCCGGGCGATTGTCGCTCGCATCGATCTTGACACGTATGCCTGCAGATTCAAGGGTTGACTTAACATTCTCACATGCTTCGAGAATTTCTGTTCCGTCTTTAAAAATAATAGGTATGATAACGACCTGTATCGGTGCGATTTGTGGTGGAAGCACCAATCCCTTATCGTCGCCGTGTATGGAGATCATTGATGCTATGGAACGCTCGGATACACCGTAACATGTCTGGTGGGCCAAAATCTGCTCTCCTTCGGGGTCTTCGTATGTAATATCAAATGTCTTTGCAAAATTGTCGCCAAGATGATGTGCAGTGCCTACCTGAAGTGTCTTGCCATCAGGCATCAGTGCATCGACCGCAATGGTATAATCCGCGCCCGGAAATTTGTCCCAGTCTGGTCGTTTTGATGGAAGAACCGGAATACCAAGTTGACGGTAGAATTCAATGTAGATGCGTATCGCTTCATCGACCTGTGCCGCTGCATCGTCCCATGTCGCATGGACGGTGTGTGCTTCTTTGAATGATGTGATTTCCCGAAGTCTGATGAGCGGACGCGTGTGTTTTGTTTCATACCGGAACGTGTTCACGATCTGGTAAAGTTTGAGTGGAAGGTCTGCGTGTGAACGCACCCAGAGTTTGTACATTGGATATATGGCAGTCTCGCTTGTCGGGCGAAGCGCAAGTTTTACATCAAGCGGATTGGTTCCGCCGTGTGTTACCCAGTATACCTCTTCCTCAAAGCCTTTGATATGCTCTGCTTCTTTCATGAACTCATGTTCAGGGATAAGGAGCGGAAAGAGAGTCTCTTGATGGTCTTTGTCAAGCAGTTCCCGAATGATTGCATAGACATTTTTACGGATCGAAAAACCAAAGGGATGCCAGACGTATAATCCTTTAACAGGATAACGTACATCCATTATTTCGGCTGTACGTAACAGCTCATTATACCATTCACTAAAATTCTCTTTTGCAGGAAGAGATGCTTCTTTTTCTTGTTCTGCCATTGCACTCACTCGATTATTTTGAATATTTTTTAGATAAATAGATGTATTGCTTATAGGTATTTCCATTACACAAAAAACGTAAACCAGATGATCCCGAAAAATAGAATAGAGAAATCTCAATCCCCAAGCGGCTGTACATTCTCTGATGTGTCAACAGCCATTTCAGATGAATCCATATCAAATATTATCATGCCTGTCTTAAGGTCTTTTGATTCTTCCTGTGACAACGTTTTGAAAACAGCCTTGTCTGATATTATGGCACTGTTGCCAAGCGGGTCTTCTATAATAATTGTGAGTTTTTGCTTACCCAACCTTGCATCGTTCATTTTTTTCAGGATATCCTGACTGATTGCGTATTTCTCCTCATCATCCTTGACCCATTTGGATGCCATAATTACAACATCCTGGATCCTGTCCAACACGCCTTCGATGTTTGTCACATAGGAATCCGATATCGTACCCGGTTCCACATCAATGCCAAGTTCGGGAACTCGAATAGTTCCGGAAGTTGAGCGAACCACTCTTGCGTTGAGGTCTTCGATCGTTTCGATCTTCATTTCATAGCGCACAGGTTCTCTCTGCGTCAGGATCATTGTGTCCGTAAACCTAAAACTACAATCACAAAGCGCAGTGATGTACATCACTTCGCCAAAAAAAGGAATGTTGTCACTCTTCCAGTGAATAATCAAGTCCTCATGACACAGAGGACAGGTTGTAACAGTTTCGAAGTTTTGCACCGGATTTTGCTTAGTGGTCAATATCTGGCACCGATTATTTTTGATCTGTCGATCCTGATGCCGGATGGGGTCACCAGTACCTGATCGTCTCTGATCCCTGCAATATCGCCACGAACATCCACAACAACGTCTTTGAGATCCTTTAATGCACGGTCAAGAAGAAGTTTGTCGGCTTTGATATTTGAGATATCGATCATCAAAATATTGCCGTCATAAATCTCTTTTTTCAAACCAGGCAGTTCGTTAAGATTTGTGAGTTCCGCAACCCTGATGTATGTTTCTGCAGGTTCTTCATCAAGTACTTCTTCGTATTTACCAAGATCAAGTTCCGTATATTCATCAACGTTATTTGTAGGTCCTGTGCCACTGCCAAATATCTTATCCATAATTTTTGCCATAATCCGCACCTTTATTCCATGAAACTTTAGTGATATATTGTAATAATATTAATCTTAATTAAGTTTGTCATTATGCTTAGAGCACACTTATTGTAAACATTACTGATTGATGCTCAACATTTATGTTTTACTCTATTGATGACTTAACTTACTTTAATGTTACTGGTTTTGACATTCATCATATTTTAAATGATATCTTTTAAGCAGAATTCAAATGTCGATATTCCACAACTTATCCCCAACATAATGCAGCGACTTTATCGCTTTTCCTGAATCACCGATCATATCTTCGCCCGATATAAGTGCACGTCCGACCGCAAGTGGTTTCTCGTGAGTTTCCTCCTTTATGATGACCAGATCGCCTTCCTTAATCTCAGGATCAGCTCTCACGATGCCCGGACACATAATATCAGCACCATTGACCACAAACCGCACAGCACCTGCATCTACAATTACTATGTGCTTTGCAAGTCCAAGTTCAAGCGCACCGCGGACTGTTGGAAAATATTCGCCATCTGTCGAGAATAAAAGAAGTTTTCCATCTATCAGGATAACATTGAAAGTATCAATGAGAGCAGTCTCGAATTTACTGTTCTTGAGTTCTTCAATGGTGTCTCCGAACGTGGATATAAGTTCATCCATCAATTTATTTTTTGCATTTTTCCTAAGCTGGACTCTGGATCTTATTTTCAATCAATCACCTGTTGGCTATGCAATAGAGGATTTCGATAGAAATCCTCGATAGAACTTGATACCATAAAGTAACCGGACGGTTTTAAAGATTGCGAGTTATGGAGCAAGTTTCGGTTGAAACCCAAAGCATTTAAATTAATTACTGTACTTAGGAAGGATAAAAATTATCACCTTCACGGAGACCACTTATTATGATAAAGGAAATCACCAATCAATATGACGCAAACGAGATAGAAAAACGAGTACATGCGTTCTGGCAAGAGATTGATGCGTACTCAAAGGTGCGCGAATTCAGGAAAGGGGGCAAAAAATTATTTTTTGTGGATGGGCCCCCATATACAACAGGAAATATCCATCTCGGTACCGCATGGAACAAGATCATCAAGGATTCCATATTGCGATACCGCTCCATGAATAACCGCGCTATCATTGATCGTGCAGGATGGGACATGCATGGATTACCAATCGAGGTAAAGGTCGAAGGTGTGCTTGGTTTCAAGTCAAAGAAAGACATCGAAACCTATGGTGTCGGTAATTTCATCGAAAAATGTAAGGAATTTGCACTTACTCAAAAAGACGACATGACAGGGCAGTTCAACACACTTGGGGTATGGCTTGACTGGAAAGACCCCTACATGACGCTGAAGGACGAGTACATTGAAGCCGCATGGTGGACTCTCAAACAGGCACAGGAAAAGAACCTGCTTGAGCAGGGTAAACGTGTAGTCAACTGGTGTCCACGATGCGAAACCGCAATCGCTGACTCTGAAGTTGAATATGACAATCAGACCGATCCATCGATCTATGTCAAATTTAAATTGAATGATGAAGAAAACACGTATCTTGTGATATGGACCACAACACCCTGGACCATTCCTTCAAATATGGCAGTGGCTGTACATCCATCTTTTGAATATTCTAAGATTCGTGCGACCGCCCCCGGTGGACATGAGGAGAACCTGATAGTGGCATCGGAACTTGTTGAGGATGTTCTCAGGAAAGGCAAGTACACGGCTTATGATGTACTTGAAACAATGCCCGGAGAAGACCTGACAACATTATCGTATGAGCATCCACTTGCAGACCTTGTCCCGAAACAGGCAAAGTTCGAGCACAATGTCTATCTTGCAGATTACGTCACAGCAGAGAACACAGGCTGTGTACACATAGCCCCGGGACATGGTATGGACGATTTTGATGTTGGTGTCAAGAATGATATTCCTATCTTCTGTCCGGTCGGCTCAAATGGCAGTTACACAGAAGAAGCAGGCAAGTATGCCGGAATGAACATCATAGATGCAAACAGGATCGTTATCGAAGATCTTACTGAGAGGGGTCTTCTTCTTTCTGAAAAGAAGATCACTCACCGTTACGGCCACTGCTGGAGGTGTAATACACCTATCATCTATCTTGCGACCGAACAATGGTTCCTGAAAATATCTGAACTCAAAGAGAGTATGCTCGCAGAGATCAAAAAGGTTGACTGGTATCCTGACTGGGCAGGTTCTGCGCGTTTTAAGGATTGGGTCGAAGGTGCACGTGATTGGTGTATATCACGCCAGCGATACTGGGGAATTCCACTACCTGTATGGAAATGCAGTACCTGCGGAACTCTTGATGTAATAGGCACAAAAGATGAACTTATCGAGCGCTCAGATGCCGATGAAACTATTGAACTCCATCGCCCGTATGTGGATAAAATCACCATCAAATGTGAGTGCGGCGGAACCATGTCACGTGTGGAAGATGTGTTTGACGTGTGGTTCGACTCTGCAGTAGCATCATGGGCTACATTGAAGTACCCGCATACAAAGGAATCGTTTGAGGAAAATTGGCCTGCGGATTTCATAACAGAAGGTCATGACCAGACGCGAGGATGGTTCTATTCACAACTGGGTGCGAGCATGATCGCATTCGGGAAGGCTCCGTACAAGAGCGTTCTCATGCACGGTTTTACGCTTGATAAAGACGGAAAGAAGATGTCAAAGAGCATCGGTAATGTTGTTGAGCCTCATGAGGTCATTGGGAAATATGGTGCCGATACACTGCGGGCATACATATTATCAGCCAGTGCTCCGTGGGATGATCTGAAATTCCTCTGGGACGAGGTTGCAACCGTTCACAGGACAATGAACATCTTTTGGAACGTGTACAGGTTCCCACTTCCTTACATGGCTCTTGATAATTTTGATCCTAAAAAAGTATCACTTGAATCCGTTTCAGAACACCTGCGCAAAGAGGACAGGTGGATATTGTCCCGCATGCAGTCCGTGATAAGTGATGTGGACTCTGCGATGGAAGAGTATGCACTTCACAAAGCAATGCGTTCGATCACCGAGTTCATACTTGAAGACCTGTCAAGATGGTACATACAGTTGATACGTCCAAGGACATGGATAGAGGCAGATGATCCTGATAAACTTGCAGTCTATCGGGTTTTGTATGATGTGTTCGTCACAACAACGAAATTGATCGCACCGTTCATGCCTCATCTTGCAGAGGAGATGTACACCAATCTTGTGAAGAATGTCGATGGTGATGCACTGGAGACGGTACACATGTGCGACTGGCCTATTGTTGACAATTCACTGGTTGACAAGGATCTCGAAACCCACATGGAAACAGTACGTTCCATTGTGGAATCGTCATCAAATGCGCGCCAGAAGGTCGGACGTAAATTGAGATGGCCGGTATCACGCATTGTTGTAACTCCGAAGGATGAGCAGATAGGCGCAGCAGTCGATGACCTGCGCGGTGTCC
>DQIO01000262.1 GCA_020793555.1 Methanosarcinaceae archaeon
ATGGAACAGTGTCAGATCATATATCTAGCGATATTGTATGGTTGACTCGACACTAGTGAGTATAACGCGAGAATAAACATTAATGAAATCGAGGATATTGGCAACGGCACATACTTCGAAATAACTGATGATGAGTTTAAAGAATATCCTGAACTTATTAGAGCAATCAATGGTGAGGGATGTACAATATCAGATTACGGCGGTTGGTATTGTGAATTAAGTTCAGATGAATTCGAGAGGTTACATGATTTTTTTGACATGAAGCATGCCGAATATTTGTTTAGTATTGACATGGAATTTGAAAATAATTTAAATGATAACATTATCGATGCTGAACTAATGAACACCTTCGAATCTAATGGATTTCCATTGTCTGAAAAAGATTCCATCACTACAAGAGAGAAAAATAGCTTATATGATAGCTGGTGGATTAAGAAAGCTAACAGTCCTGAATATATTATTTGGGAAATAAACGATGAGTTAAAAGTTTATAAAAGTGGATATATTGAATATCAATTCACCAAAATAGGGGAACATTATTATGAAATTAACATTGCTGTAACTTGACTGATAGTTTTATACTTAAACTAAACCTACGCATGGACTAAAGCGCAGATATTTGACAAGACGATAGCGATTAGCAATCTATGTATCCCCGATGACCCACATTTGAGCAATTGACAAAATAATGAGGAGATTTGAATGAAAGCAGTTGTATGCACAAAATACGGACCGCCAGAAGTTCTTCAACTCAAAGAGGTTACAAAACCAGCCCCGAAGGATAATGAAATACTGATACAAATATATGCGACATCTGTAAATTACGGAGATATTACAGCTCGAAACTTTAGAGAAATCTCCCCTCGAAAATTCAACATGCCTTTCCTCTTCTGGATCTTCGCGAAAATATCGTTTGGTCTCAGAAAACCAAGAATAAATATACTGGGCAGTGAGTTTGCCGGGGAAATTGAATCAGCAGGCAAAGATGTAAAATCATTTAAGCAAGGCGACCAGGTTTTTGGATATCTTGGCCAAAGCATGGGTGCTTATGCCGAGTATCTTAGTATACCTGAAGATGGTTGCGTAGCAATAAAACCGGTCAATATGACTTATGAGGAAGCGACCGTTGTTCCTTATGGGGCAATAATGGCGTTGGATTTGCTCAGAAAAGTAAATATTCAGCCAGGACAAAAGGTTTTGGTCAATGGAGCCAGCGGCGGGATAGGTTCAGCGGCGGTACAGCTTGCCAAATACTTTGGGGCAGAAGTGACCGGTGTATGCAGTACACCGAGATTAGAATTTGTAAGATCTCTGGGAGCTGATAAGGTAATTGATTACACTAAAGAGGATTTTACGCAAAGCAGTGAGACCTATGATCTTATTTTTGACATATTAGGCAAGAGTTCGTTTTCACGTTGTAAAAGCTCGCTAAAGCAGAACGGACGCTATCTTTTAGCCAGCTTTAAGATGAAACAGCTTTTTCAAATGCTATGGACTTCAATGATCGGCAGCAAGAGAGTAATATGTGCGTTGGCGATCGATAAGCAAGAAGATCTGATTTTCATCAAAGAGCTTATTGAGGCGGGAAAGATAAAATCAGTCATTGATAGGCGCTATCCTTTAGAACAGACTGCCGAAGCTCATAGATATGTGGAAAAAGGGCACAAAAAAGGAAATGTAGTCATAACTTTGTAACATAATAACAAAAACTAATAAATTTCAGGAGGTATTTTACTGACAAACCGTATCGAAAAGGGGGGAAATTTGGATTCAAACAGAAAGACCGCAACAATTGTGGGAGTATTATTTATCATTGGGACGGTTGCGGGTGTCCTAAGCGTTGTTTTTGCAGGATCCATTCTAAGTGATCCAAATTATCTTATCAAAGTTTCTGCAAATGAAAATCAAATCATCATAGGAACCCTCTTAGTGTTATTAATGGGCCTTGCACTTGCTATGGTTCCAGTTATGATGTTTCCAATCTTTAAGAAATATAATGAAGCTTTAGCCCTTGGGTCTGTTGTTTTCAGGGGGGCGCTTGAGGCTGTTATCTGTATTGCAATGGTAATCAGCTGGTTATTAATATTAACAGTAAGTCAGGAATATGTAAAAGCAGGAGCTCCAGATGCTTCCCATTTTCAAACTTTAGGCACTTTATTACTACAAGCTAGCGATCAGATAAATCATATTTTGACAATCGTTTTCAGCTTGGGTGCTTTGATGATTTATTATTTATTCTATCAATCAAAACTCATTCCTCGATGGTTATCAATTTGGGGTCTTATTGGAGCTATATTGTATTTAGCTTCAGGTTTGTTTGTTATGTTCAGTGTGGATTTTGGTATCTTAATGGCTCCACTAGCTTTGCAAGAAATGGTTCTGGCGGTATGGCTGATCGTTAAAGGATTTAATTAATTTAGGAGAGATTAAAATTAGCAAAAAATTGGATAATAGCAACACTGAAATGTCACCAAACAAAACAGCAAGAATCGCAGGGCTCCTGTATCTTATTTTAGGTATATGCGCTGGGGTCAGTTGGGCGTATACAGAATCGATTTATGTGCCAAGCGATGCTTTGACCACGGTCGACAATATCCAATCATCCGAGTGGCTATTCCGACTGAACTTTGTCGGCAATCTTGTGGGTCAAATCGCTTTCTTATTTTTGATCTTTTTTCTGTACAAACTGTTCAAGCCAGTTAATAAAGATTGTGCTAGACTGATGGCTATACTTGTAATTGTCAGCATCCCTATCGCCATCTTAAATTCACTTAATCTGTTAGCCCCTATATTGCTTTTGAGCGGCGGTTATCTTTCAGCTTTTGGGGCAACCCAATTTAATGCCCTGATAATGTTATTCCTCGATTTGTACATTTATGGAGTTTTTATCGCCGGAATATTCTGGGGCCTTTGGTTGTTACCCCTTGGTTATTTGGTTTTCAAGTCTGGATTCATTCCTAAAACCATTGGTGTATTTTTGATAATTGCAGGCTTTGGTTATGTCATTAATTCTTTGTTAAGATTTCTGATGCCGGGCTATAATATGGAAATCTCGTCATATACATTTATCGGGGAGTTGATGATTATTTTCTGGCTTTTGTTTAAGGGCGTAAATGTTCAACAGAGTGATGTAAAGAATGAATAAATCAGAAAAGTTCTGGGATAGGATGGCGAAGTATATTGATCGAGTAGAAAGAAAAGATGAACCGACTAATATTAAGATTATTGAAAAAACTAGAAACCGACTTAAAATTAGTGATAATGTTTTAGATTATGGATGTGGAACTGGAACAGCAGCCATTGAAATTGCGAGCAGTGTGAAAAAAGTCAAAGGTATTGATATCTCACCCAAAATGATTGAAGCAGCGAAAGGAAAAACTGTAGAATGTAAAGTTAAGAACATAGATTTCGCGCAAACAACAATATTTGATGAAAAATTAGAAAAAGGATCATTTGATGTAATCTTATGTTTCAACCTACTCCATTTTGTGGAAGATATGCCAAAGGTTATGCAAAGGATAAACGAATTATTGAAACCGGGTGGATTGATTATTTCTGCAACACCTTGTATTAGAGGGACATTTTTAGGAGTTCTGTTATCGCCTGTGAGCAAAATCGGATTAATTCCTCCAATCAAATCATTTAAAATCTCCGAATTAGAAGATTCAATAGCTAATGGAAATTTTGAAATTGTTGAAACTGAATGTTTGCATCAAAGGTCACAACAATATTTCATTGCAGCAAAGAAAAAATAGAGAGCATAACAACATAACCATATAAAAATGGGAAAACTCATGAAAGCAATTATATGCACAAAATACGGACCGCCCGAAGTTCTTCAGCTCAAAGAAGTGGAAAAACCTATTCCTAAAGACAATGAAGTACTGATAAAAATACACGCAACAACAGTACATATAGGGGATACTAAGATTCGACGTTTAGAGCCTGGTTTAGGATTTGTAAAGGATTTATTGGTTAAACCCATAATGCGAATAATTATAGGTTTCACAGGACCCAGAAAAAAAATATTAGGGATGGAGCTGGCAGGTGAAATTGAAGCAGTAGGCAAAGATGTTACGCTGTTTAAGATAGGCGATCCCGTTTTTGCATCAACCGAGATGAGATTTGGTACTTATGCTGAATATATATGCCTACCCGAAGACGGGGTGTTAACAATAAAACCGGCCAATATGACCTATGAAGAAGCCGCTCCGGCTCCCAATGGGGGAATAACCGCATTGCTTATTCTTAGAAAAGCAAATATCCAAAGTGGTCAAAAAATTCTCATCTATGGAGCTTCTGGAAGTGTAGGCACTTTTGCTGTGCAACTTGCCAAAAATTTTGGGGCGGAAGTTACTGGGGTGTGCAGTACTGCGAACTTAGAAATGGTAAAATCCCTGGGAGCTGATAAAATCATTGATTATACGGCATCCGATTTTACCAAAAACGGTGAGACTTATGATGTTATCTTTGATGCAGTAGGCAAACTTGCATATTCACGAGTTAAAAAATCTCTAAAGAAGACTGGAATTTATCTTAACGTTCTTACCTCATCAGACAGCTTAAAGTTAAAGACTGTTAATTTAGTTTCCCTTAAAGAGCTTATTGAAGCTGGAAAGTTAAAATCGGTCATTGACAGGACGTATCCCTTGGAACAAATGATCGAGGCTCATAGATATGTGGACAAAGGCCACAAAAAGGGAAATGTAGTAATAACCGTAGGACACAACGAAAAGGTAAACCATATTTTGGGCGAATTTTTGTTGGCTTCACAAAACCCAGAAAACCAATACTTGGAATCGATAGGGGTCAAGAAGGTGTAGAACAGAATCTAAGATCTGTATGGTCTAGTGTCATGTCAACAACACAATGTCGTGGGATAGAAGGGGTTAAGACAGATGCAAAAAACGACGCGACCGCGCAAAAGCGCGGCACGTTTCGACACCATGAACGCAAAACACAAAACGGTTTTTAATCGGCGTCATATTTGCAGATATGAGAATTGCATGGTTGGGTTGTTGTGGGTTTGGTAGTAGTGGAATCCGCCGCCTACGGCGGTAACTGATGCTCCGTTTTCTTAACTTCCAGTCAATTACTATGCCCCGATCTCTAACATCGGCACCTGCATGTACGCGCAATTGCCCGCGTGTATTCCTAAGTCTGTGCGCTGACGGCGCAGTGTAGAAACCGATCGGTAATTTTGGAGTCTAATTTCATATGACCTATGCACTTTATAATCCGACACTTGATAGTTGATATAACACTAGTGATGGCGTTTTTATTTTATACTGACGAAGATGGGTTGTAAGGGTAATTATGAGAACAAGTCCAAAATGTGTTCAGGCTTTTCAAGCACCGTAATTCCTTCAAGACCACGAATTATCTGCACATTCTTCTCATCAACATCCCGTACCCTTAGTTCCACCATTCCACCTTTGATTGCATCATGCGGACACAATTCTTTACAAATTCCACATCCCTTGCACTTGAGTAATTCAATCTGTTCTGTGATAGCACCATGCGGACACCTTTCTCTTGGAATACACACCTCACATTTCATACAAAGATCCCTATCGATCATATACGGCATCTCTGAGCGTACAACACCTGCTATATCCACCGGTACAACATATACAGGCACACCTCCCTTTACAGCCTGTGCAACAGCATTGGTTATTAGTGAATCAGCAATCCCATATGCAATCTTTGAAGTGGTGTTGGATGTCGCAGGCGTGACAAAAAGAGCATCATACTTTCCAAGCAGGAATCTGCCGGTTTTTGGTGAACTCTTGCCTTGCCCACTTTCCAAAAATATCTCTTCAAGATAATCTCCACCGGATAATTTTACAAGCTTGTTTTCAAGTCCATACATCCGCAGTACTTCTTCCGAAGCGCTTGAGATAAAAGTATTAATCCGAATATCACGATTCTTTAGTTTTAACTCTTTGAATACCTCATAACTCTCATTCAAAAAATGCCCTGCTCCCGTAATTCCCCAAGCGATCTTTTGCAATTTCATAAGGTACAGTATGTTATTGATATTATTATATCTTTCCAAATAAATCAAACGTAACGATATGCTGCGGCAGTTATATTGAAATATTGTTGCTTTTGGTTCCACTTGAAACAGAGGGGTTGTATATATAAACAATACAATAAAAATAGAATAATTAATGTACCGCTTAATGCAATGCGATTTGGAAGATTGAGTTACATTTATAACAATATTTTGTATAAGAATATAAATAGCCTCTGAGATTTATAATGATTAAACATGCAGTGGAAATAAAGGGGTCAATCCACATACCTCCTTATTTTGCAAGAAATTCATTGAGTATATTGATTGCGTTTTTCTCACGCTCTCCCCCACACTTAGATACAATAGCGGAGTATTCATGGATCAATTTCAAATATTTCTCATCATGTGATAACTGATAACGTGTTGCATGAACTGCAGCTTCGATGACCGCATTAAAACCACGATTTGGAGCCTGCACCGGACTTCGATTAATATGGGCATGGATTGGAAGAAGTTCTGCAACAAGTGCCTCATGAGATATTTTCATGTTATTGCATTCAAAAACAACCCAACTCAATGCATCCTTCAATACCGGGAATTCACGCCCCGACACAGATTCAAAATTAAAATCGGATTCCTCCAAATTCGAAAATGTGGAACGTACAAAAATAACAGGATCATTAATAACATTTGCAACCAAATAACCCTCAGAATGTACATTATAGTAAGTGTTCGAACCTTTGAAAAGTCTTGTGAAAATACGGCCACCCTTTCTTATGATTCCAATAGGGGCGGCATTTGGCGAACAGTCATGCATTGTTGTAACTATTGTCTCTGATATACCCTCATATATCCCGAATCCATCAAGATCCGGTTGTTTGGAGCCAGTCAAAACCGTGCACCTCCAAGAAAAGCAATGAACAGTCCTGCAATAACAATATCCGCAGTCGAACCCGGATTTATACCCTTTTGCAATAGTTCATCATCAAACTCTTCAACTGCCAAACGCACGGAATCAAAATCCATCTTGTGTTGCTCTAATTTCAACAATATATCCCTTGCACGCCCGGATACATAGTCAGCAGTCAATTCATCAAACTTTGTCTGAATGAATGTATCCCTGTTTTCAGACAATATTTTCATAAATGTATAAACCACAGCATCGTTAATATCTAACTTTGATCTGACTGATTTATCCGATTGGCCCAATTCACCAAAATCCACCATGTGCATGATAAGCGTTTTTCCATAATTGGCACACCTTTGAAAACCGTTTACCCACTCATTTGCAATTAGGTCATAGCTCCTTGAAATTTCCATAAGATCATACAGGGTAGTGCCATTTTCGTCCAATGTCTTAAGAGAACCAAAATCCTGCAAGTCAAATTCATCAACGGGATTTACACGAACTTTTGCAGTTTCAAACGACTTATAAAATTCAATTGCATCCTGTGTATCAGTTCCTTTAACAATTTCATGTGCGCGTGAAACAAGTTCTTCAATAGTAAATTCATGCTCCTTTTGAACAATAACACCAGCTGCCATTGCAAGCGGAACCAAAAGAATGAATGCTCCAAAATGGGTATTGCCCCCATTCTGCCATTTTGCACTCTCGCGTACTGCACTGTGAATAAGTGAACCTACACCTGTTTGACTCTTTGCCGCATTTTCCATCACAGGATGGATACTCACAGCAGATGCCAAAAAGTGCTCAAATCGCGTATCTTCATAATCATGGTTCCTGTCAACATTTCCAGGCTTTGGATATGCCGATACTTCCATGACCATTGCAAGCTGTACACAACGTGCAATATAGGATGCCGATGCATCCCCATTTGCATTTAAATTTAACTCAGATAAAGATACGAGATATCTATTTGTTTTTAATTTCATTGACTGGAATTTTAGCATTCTCTAATATATAAATTGAAAGGTCTTTCTTCAACCGCATATATTCCGCACCGGATAAGCCGATCATATCCAACACCCCATCACGCAAAAAGCATGGTTTTGAGAGTTTACAGCACCATATAAGACTGCCAAAACAGGTGCTATCCCCATATTCAAGTAAGGTTCCCTTTGCAAATTCCATCTTTAAATTCGCAAATTCCTGTGCAGAAAAACCCAATTTACCGATCTTATTGTGTACTGCACATGATTTCACCGGCAAGCAACAAAAAGCAAGTGCACGCAGGTCACCTTCGCCGCCGCATATATGCTTTGGTGCATTATACCATCCTTCAGCTTCCTGAAAAGCCGTAATATTATCTACCAATTCAGATATGAGATCGGAATTAGAATCGTTCAATACACCCCTTGCAACCGAAATCATGTCTGCACCACGTGCAAGCATATCTTTTGCATCCTTAAAACAGGTAATTGAATTATTTCCTATTAAAAATATATTCGTTGAATCTCGAATATGGCGAATTGCACGAAGATCAGCACTTAAGACTTCGCCCATAGCATCCACATGTAAAATATCCGCACCTGCCGACTCGATAGCCCTTGCCAGATCTATATCATTGACAACGTTTGCACGTATTTTTATTGACAGCACAACACCGGTTTGTTTGATCTTTCCGATCCAATCGACAAGTCGGGGGATGTCATGCATCAATGCTTCCCCAACCCCAATATCAACCATCTCTTCTTGGCGGCAATGTGCATCCAATTCAAGGATTGCTCCCACATCTTTGACTATCTTAGCGGCTTTTAGCAATGGTTCAATTGTTGTACTTCTGACATTGACAGCCACAACACTGTCGCTTTGCACACCTTCGATCTCGTTCTTCAAAAACTCAAATGGATCGTCAGAAATAAACTCATTCCGATCTCTTGCAATGAGTTTTGATGCGGCGTCATTTGTTTTTTCATCAAGATTGAAACTGCCAATGATTACCAAACCTGCACGGTCTGCATGTTCATTAGCAAAAGCACTGTCCGTTATTCCCGCCATTGTGGCAAGTGCAATCGGATTTTTGAAAGTGACATACCCTGTATGAAGGTCAAATAAATCATCAGTCATGTGTTTACCTCAAAACGATTATTCTTTAAGTTAAAGTTGAAGTTTAAAGTTGAAGTTTAAAGTTGAAGTTTAAAGTCGAAGTTTAAGCTAATATCAGAATTAATTTTAAATTGAAAATTTGATTTATGTCTTCGATTTTGGATGAATAGCACATAGATACATATTAATGTATCGGCATGATGATTTTATCAGTTATAAATATGCTACATTCATTATTTCAGTGCTATTTTGCGACCGAGTCTTGATATCCCAGAGGGATAAAATGACATAAAAGTACCAATACCAATAAGCAGTGTTACCACCCAAAAAACCGGTATGTGATATACACTGTCCCTCATGCTTGCAAAGTCGAATATGAAAAGTACTGTGCCAAGGTGCAGTAGAGACGAACCTATCTGAATAAGATAACCTTCACGTTCAAACGTGAGTGCTCCGCTTTTCATTACCGTAAATGCAAGGACAACAACCTGTACTGCAATAGACATCAGCAATATGAATGAAATGCCAAGTTCAATCCCACCAACAACTGATACGACCAATGTGAGAAGAAGTATGACAAAAGTTGTTTTGATGAGTGCTGTTCGTGGCACAATGCGTTTTGGAATACAAAGACCAAGCGAAAGCAGCAGAACAAGCACGAACGGGTACACATACATGTTCATCATGTTTATGTATGCAGGATACTGAATAGTACTTTGCCAGTTTGAGTTTGTGGTGTAAAGATCATAACTGTACCAAACCCCAAAAACACAGACAAGCCCAATCATCATTAGTGCTATGAATGTTACGATTATGAGAAAATAATCGTAATTTTTCAGGTTGAAATTGAAATTGGGTTTTGAACTTGTACTGCTCATTGAGATCCCTCTTTTCATAATATCTATGTCTGTGCCACCGAATGTATCCCCGGAACTACGTAAGTCAAAAGATATGTGAATATCAGCGAGATGAAACATACAATCCCAAGAATTGCAGTGACTTCCCACATGCTTTTTCTGTGCAGATGTATTCGCGTGTGCAGGTATGCACTATATAACACCCACATCATGATCGAACCGTTTATTTTCGAATCCCACCACCAGTCGCCATCCCATGCCAGCACTGCCCACGGATAGCCGATGAGCATTCCGACTGTTAGTAATAGATAACCGATCTTTGCATAAGAATATGCGATCTTGTCATATACCTCGTTCTTTTTAAACAGCATGAACACACATGCTGCAAAGGTTACTGCAAATGAGGCATATGCAATGAAAAGCATTGGCGGGTGAGTCCACATATACATTGTGTTGTAATAATACGTTATACGCCCGAAAAGTTGCATTGCGATCTGCCCCATGATCTGTGGATTCTGCGCCGCAATAGCCTGTGACCAATTCGTTATCTCCGAATGTACTATTGGTAATGGTTCTGTGAATGGATTCGAATAAAGGTACGTGATGATTACCAAAAGCGAAAGGATGACATTTAATGACACGATGATTCCCTTTGCACTGTTACGGTATTTTCTTGATATTTGCCATGCAAACAGTGACAAACAAAATGCCCAGAAGTATACTTTTTCGGTCTCGATCCACAGTGGTATTGCAAATCTTGATGAGGTCAACTCTATCCCGCTTGTCTGGTACATGTACGCGGCCACATATTCAGGATATATAATCTCGATCGTGCTGTATATTTTGAAATGGAACCACATTAGAACCATGAATCCAAGAACGATCAGGATCGTGTTCACCTGAAGCAGTTTGATGGAATATTCAATCAGGCGTTCTTCGCGTTTTATTAAATAATAGAGTGACAACAAAAGCAGGATGGCTGATATCAAGGTTGCGTAGGTAAGTATTGGTTGCCCGAACGTTGAAACAAGCTCACGTGCAGCAAGGTATTCCTGATATCCCATGCAAGGTAGATTGACGTGGAATGTTAAAATATGTATCTATTGGAATAATGAGATGTTAAAATTTATTCTGGATGAAACGAATCATAGCAAAAAATATTCACCGCAGGGGACACCCACCTCCTACGGAGTTGAGTGCCTGCTACGCCTACAAGGCGTGCAGGTCGCGGAGAACGCAGAAAGTCGTTGTTTTTTCTCTATCTCTCTGTGGTTTTCCAAACTATTCTAGTGTCGCGTAAATCCTCTAATGTCGCAAGACTGAAGGGGTTAAGACAGATGCAAAAAACGACACGACCGCGCAAGAGCGTGGCACGTTCCTACACCATGAACGCAAAATACAAAACGGTTTTCAAGCGGCATCATATTTGCAGATATGAGAATTGCATGGTTGGATTTGAGGTTATGGGTTTAGAAGCAGTGGAATCCGCCGCCTACGGCGGAAACGGATGTTCCGTTTTCTTTAGTTTAGGTCAATTGCTGTGACTTTCTTTTTAGCATCGGCACC
>DQIO01000261.1 GCA_020793555.1 Methanosarcinaceae archaeon
AGATGGTTCTGGAATCTACATGGCTGGTGATGTAATAGCAGTTGATCCAGTTGATCCAGATCCAGAATTTGATCCAATGGTGTACGATATAGATGACAGTGGAGCAATAGACAAGCCTGAAGTATTCAATGCAATCGCGGATTACTTCGATAAGATAATCTCGAAAGAGCAAGTCTTTGACGTGATAGCGGAGTATTTCAAATAGAGGAAGTGAATTCACTTCCTCCCAATTTTATTGGGGGTAGAACAAATGAGTAGACAAAGAAAGATTTCATTACTTGTTGTGCTGTTTGTTGCAACAGTCATAATGCTACCAACCATTGCAGGGGCTGCGACATCGATCAGGACAATGCCGGCATCAGTTGAGCCAGGTGCAGAGTTTATGGTTAGTGTTTCAGCTTATGATTACGGGACAATCAGTTCAGTTGTTGAAACAATTCCTGATGGATTCACCTACGTGAATTCGACACTAGATGATGTTACGAAGGTGACAGAAGATGGTAATACAGTTACCTTCTATCTGATGGGACAATCGAGTTTTGACTACACTGTAACAGCATCAGATACTGATGGCACCTACATATTTAGTGGTGTTTTCACTGATGTAGATCAGGTTGAATATACAATAACTGATTCTTCCATCAATGTTTCAGCAGCAGGAGCGGTTTCGGCTTCAGCACAACGATTACTTCCTGGATCAGTTGAGCCTAGCACAACGGTTACAGTTGGTATTATAGCTGCTGATTACGGGACAATCGGTTCAGTTGTTGAAACAATTCCTGCTGGATTCACCTATGTGAATTCGACACTAGATGGTGTTACGAAGGTGACAGTAGATGGTAATACAGTTACTTTCTATCTGATGGGACAATCAAGTTTCGACTACATTGTAACAGCACCAGATACTAATGGCACCTACACATTCAGTGGTGTTTTCACTGATGAAGATCAGGTTGAATCTACAATAACTGATTCTTCAACTGATGTGACAACGGTACCTGGAATTCCTGCTTCAGCACAACGATCACTTCCTGTATCAGTTGAGCCTGATGCAACGGTCACAGTTGGTATTACAGTTGCTGATTACGGGACAATCGGTTCAGTTGTTGAAACAATTCCTGCTGAATTTACTTACGTGAGTTCAACACTGGATGGTGTTACGAAGGTGACAGTGGATGGTAATACAGTTACCTTCTATCTAATGGGACAATCGAGTTTCGATTACACTGTAACAGCATCAGATACTGATGGTACTTACACATTTAGTGGTGTTTTAGCTGATGAAGATCAGGTTGAATCTGCAATAAATGACTCTTCAATAGATGTAGTAACTCCTCCTATGGATATTCTACTTAAGGAAGGCTGGAACTTCATTTCGATCCCATGTGTACTCGAGAACTCAAGTATTGATGGTGTACTTGCAGGAGTGTCTTATAATTCACCACTGCTGTACTACAATGCTGAGACGTCTGTATGGGATACAGCGTTAACATTTGAACCATTAAAAGGTTACTGGATCAATGTTTCAGCAGCGGATCAGGTAATTTTGGAAGATTCACTTGTGAAACAAGAGATTCAGGATCCACCGGCACCTCAACCACAAATTCAAATATATGAAGGTTGGAATGCTATCGGCAGTAATTATGAGTATGCAGAAACTGCTGAGAAAACTCTGATGTCGATCGATGCCAAGTACGCAAAGATTGATGATGGGTATGGCTTGATTGCATTAAATGGCGAGGATTATGAAGATGCTGAAGATGGAACAGAAAATTTCATAATGTATCCATATAATGGATATTGGGTATTTGTTACTCTGGATGGTGTATTAGGTTAAGTTTAATCGAAAAGGCATTGGACTTAGTCTTATTGAAACGATTTGGAGGTAAGATAAGAATAGAAATGGGATTACAATTGTGATGGGTTCTTATACTCATCACTATTAATTTTTTATTGTATATAATTTGTAAAATTATGTACACCAAGTTAATCTGCGCTTCAGCAAAGATTTTCTTGTTAAATCTTATGTCGAGTAAAGGTGGTTATATGAATGTAAATTATAAAAGCGTCTTTCCATTTGCAATTACTTTACAAATATTAGTCGTATTGTTTGCAGTTATGGTAATTCCTGCTGTTGCATTGCCAGAGAAGCCGCTTATGCTACAGGGTAGTTTGGAGTTGGATGGGAAGCCAGCACCTATAGGTACTGTAGTATCTGCGGAACTTAATGGTGAGGTAGTTGGAACTACAACAGTAGATTATGACGGAGTATATGGGTATAATTCCGCAAAACAATTGACCATTACATGTTCAAGTGAAGAGTACGTCAATCTTGTATTCCGTGTAGATGGGAATGAGGCACAACTCGTGGATTCTAATGTACTCATAGGGGCCGATTACGGGCAGATTTTGGATTCCATTGACATGGTTGCAACATCGCCTGTTAGTGGTGGTAGCAGTAGCAGTGGCGGTAGCAGTAGCTATTATAGCACATCAACGAATGATTCCGAGATGGATGTTGAAAGTCAGGATGGATCCATTGCAAGTGCAGACACCACTGATGATACATCTCTTAAGAGTGTAGCAACAACTCAACCAACGGAGTCTACAGGAAAAGAGATCCCTGCATCAGAGACTGGGAACGGATTATCGACAATTCTAATTGTAGCAATTATTTTGATAGGTATTGTTGCAATTGTGGGATATAAATTGAAAGAAAATTGAGCGATAAAAAATTTGAGCGGGTTGGGAAGTGGATAAACAAAAGTTTTGGGAGACAAAACTTTTGTTATTCCCATTATAATTTGACAGTGATAGAATAAACAATGCATCCGGTGTCTGTGTCAATTCCGGTGATAAAAACCTGACAATTGACTTTGGTTACTACTTTGAGTCGGTGATTTATATTGTCAAAGATTATCGGTTACTGGAAAAACCGTACAGATGCATGGTTATGGAACCATGTAACTTGTAATCCATCACAAGGTACTGATGGGGTATGCACTACAATTTAAGGATGAGCTTGATGAATATAATAACATGAGAGATACGTAAAACTTCACAATCTTGAATCGTGGAAGAGGGATCTTAAACATGTGAATTTAACATATTAAATTATACAAAAATAACTGGGTGTGAAATCATTAGGCGGAGTAGAATTGACATAAGTGCAGAAATATTAAGAGTTGCAACACAGGGGGCCAATAAGACACAGATCGTCTATGGTACAAATCTTAATTTTGAAGTTGCAAAAAGATATCTTGAAATGTTGCAGGAAAAGGGATTGATCAAACACGACGGAGATTTGTATTTAACGACTTCAAAAGGTAAGGAATTCCAGGAACTTGCGAAGGAATTAAAGTTGTAAAGAACATACAATAGATTTTCAGGGATACAATTGTTTTAAGGGGGTTAAAGCACGAAAATTCGTGAAATACTATACGCACTTAGACCATATTCGTTGAATAAGGCACTGATAAAGAGAAAATTTGGATGCAGTGATGTTTCTACAACGTTAAGAGATGGTCGAGTTATCATCTATCCTCCTATGCTTGATCTAAAAAAAATAGTAACTTCTGAACTTGACAAGACTGTTGCATTTTTACCATATTGTGCAAAACCATTTGAAGATTTCGAATGTCCGGCGAATGATTCTCACTGTGAACGTAAGAATCAAAGATGTATCAAAGTATCAGGCGGCGAATGTAATGTTCCATGTTCACTTGGTAAAATGGTTGATGTTCTTAAAAATCATGGATTTAGAAAAGACCAGATATTCATAATTGATAGTGATTCAAATCTGTTTCCATGGCTTATCAAGAAGAAAGAAGAAGGATATAAGTATGTGATTCCTGGGGTTGCCTGTTATTATGGCATAGGGTATGCGCTGGATTTTATCGGGCGTGAATTGGGATATAGCGGTTGTATTGTCCTGTTGGAAGATTACATCCCCGGGGATACTAAACATGGTGTATGCAGGAGCATTAGTGACTACATGCACATGGAAAAAACTGACAAAGGCAAGAGAACGAAAATTGATGACAAGTCTATTCGTTTGATTGAAAAAATACTGGATGGTGATTACCCGTAATATTGTATACATGTGCGAATGTCAAGGCATGTACGCTAATGTTAGTTTTACTCTATATTATCTGGAAAAATAGATTGATATCTAGTGGCTGAACTAACTTTCAAATTTATAATTCTAAACATTGTTTAGTGCGGTAATATAAGGATTAAAACAAATGTTTCATTGTAATCCTATTGATAGATGGAGGAGTATAATGGAAGGGAGATGGCAAGAATGAAGAAATTAATTATTTTTTGTGCGATCTTATTGGTCGCATCGATGGTTCCTATGGCAGCCGCAATAACTGTGGACGGCCATAACGATCCAGGGGAATGGAATGGGAATTGGGCATATGACCAGACTCAGGCTATCGGGTATGATACAGACGGTCCTTTCGGAGACCAGTTGGTTATACGGCAGGGTGGTTTTAGTTATCCAACCACTATTTGGTATGATCTTGACCCACAAGATGATTCAGGCCCCACATTTACTGACACAATGGCAACAGAAGGCATAGTTCCCAGTGGCTTTGATATCATGAGCATATCTGCGCGTTATGATCCTGGCACTGATACTTTGTATGGTCTGTGTGAAGTATATGGTACACCTGGGGATCTTGATGGAAATGATAATATAGCAACTGATTCATTAAATAATGGGGATGACCTTGGGGATGCCGGGCCAGCCGGTTCAGGCGTTGGGTCGGATGAATCATGGGAGATAAAAGCATCACAGAATGGAAATGATGTTTGGATTGTTCTTTCTAACAACAATTGGACCGTCTTTGATGGAATTCCACTGGCTCATAGTGAGGTTGACGCCAAATTCGCATCTGATGACAATCCTTGCTATGAGATTGCAATTAGCGCGATGTCTACGCATTTTGATCTGAGTTTGGGTGCATCCCCAGTGATGATCGAAATAAAAGCAGGTGGAAACCGTGATGTGCCTGGAGAGGATACTGCGACAGCATTTATGTACTTACCCGATCCAGCGATTGACATCGAGAAATCCACAAACGGAGAAGATGCAGATACTCCAACAGGTCCAATACTTGAAATGGGCGATTCTGTCACCTGGGAATATGTGATCACAAATACAGGAGCTAACACGTTAAGCAACATTGTTGTCAATGATGACAAGATCGGGGCAATTACATTGCCACAGACCACTCTTGAACCGGGTGCGTCAATGTCTGCTACCGAATCAAGCACAGTGACAGCGTATGGTCAATATGCAAATCTGGCTACGGTTGATGGGGATTTCGTTGGAATACCGGTCACAGATAATGACCCAAGTCATTACCTCGCTCCTGAAGCCAACCCGGATATTTCCATCGAGAAGCATACAAACGGAGTGGATGCTGATAATCCAAGAGGACCATATCTTAATATGGGCGATACGGTTAACTGGGAGTATATAGTCACAAATACAGGTGATGTTACACTGAGCAATATTGTTGTTATTGATGACAAGATCGGTGCAATCACACTTCCAAAGACTACTCTTGAACCAGGTGAGTCAATGACTGGCACAGATACGGGCACAGTTACTGATTATGGTCAGTACGAAAATGAGGCGGAAGTAACAGGGGACTACAATGCTATCACATTTAGTGATATAGATCCCAGCCACTACTACTGTGAACCACCTACAGAAGTACCGGCTCTTACGCCTGCAGGACTATTTGGTCTCATTGGAATATTGGGTATGATAGGGATTATCGCGGTAAAACGCCGCGACTAAATCCCTCTTTTTTCCTTTTTCTTTTTTAAATTTTGAATCTTTATTGATGTCATTGGAATCATGAAATATAACAAGAAAAATACAAAAAAGAAAATTAATTCGAGGAGTCATAACTCTAACTGGTTTGTAGAAAAAACAGAAGGTCTGAAAGTCTTTGTATCAAGGAATGCAGACATTTTGAAATTTGCAGGCACATATCTTTTTTTCATTGGTTTTTTTGTGCTTATATATATCATATTTCAGGAACATTTCAATTTCCTGAGTAGTCTGACCGCCAGTACACTTTCCGCTCTATTAGGTATATTCGGAGTTAATCACACTATAGATGAAACAGTATTGCATTTAGTAGATGGCATTTCACTAAGAGTAATAGATGAGTGTACAGGAATATATGAATTATTTGTATATGCCGGATGTGTTATGGCGTATCCCACATCTTCAGGGAAAAAGCTTGCAGGTATTGCTTTTGGGATTCCGGCTATATTTAGTATAAATATGGTCCGCTTGCTGTCACTGGCATTTGTTGGCTTGTGGTTTCCATCCATTTTTGGTTATGTCCATTACTATCTGTGGCAAGTGACTTTGATATTGCTTGTTGTTTTTGTTATGTTGGTGTGGATCGAAAAGATCGTAAAAAGATAGAATGAATGGCAAGGTACTATCCCAAAATACTGTTGTTCCAGTGAATTATGGAATATTTTTTTCACCGCAGAGCACGCTGAGTACTCAGAGGATCTTACATTGACAACTATGCGGTTGATTTCTTATAATAATCGTATTTGTTTAGCTACCTAATTCGCCATCATTAGGCTTGATTGATCAAATTTGATGTCATCATGTTATTTGTTTGAATGTTCTTGTTGCCATCGTTTTTGAATATAGGAACTTCGATCATTACCGAATTTGGACATTATGATGCGGTCGCTTGCTATTGATTTATTGAGCTAAACAAATACTAATAATCGATGAATTAAATGTTATTTTAACGGATTTTGCTTAAAGTTGGTGTCTAAAAATAACTGGAAAATGGGACAGTGCCGAATGGCAATACAATTATATACTTTTGACAAATATATATTAAAATTTAAAAAAAACACTATCAATCGGACTGTTTTAATATTTTAAAAAAAACTCTTATATAGGATTAGATTGTTGGCATTGATGGAAGTTGGAGACGACTTCTTATTAATTCGGCTTACTAGGGGTGGTAAGATAAGACGAAATGGAATTGACATAACAATTGAAATATTAAAGGTTGCTATGAATGGAGCCAAGAAGACACAGATTGTATATCAGGTAAATTTAAATCACAAAATTGCAATGAAATACATCACATTGTTAACGGAAAAGGATTTGATTAAACAACAGGACAATATATTTTTAACAACAGAAAAAGGTCGTGCCTATCAGGAAATGGCTATTGGGCTAAAGTTGTAATTGTTTTTTGGTGCTGTCATTAACGTTCAAGGATATTTTACTTTAATGACAGGACCATTCGATTTTATTTTTTCAGATTCGATACTTGAATCGATTCCAATCCTTCATTTTCATACTTGTTGTATGCGAGCACAAAGGATTTTCGGTATCCATAGTCAACCTCATTCGCGTTTTCAGAATTGAAACTGTCAGGTACTTTCCACTCAGAAAGTGAGATATCATGGGTTGGCTTCATGGTCTCATACTGTTCAAAGTACATTTCTTTTCTTGCGGCTGCATCGTCTGGATGTGTTTGTTCCAAGACGAGATATGTGTAGAGATTCGCATACCCCTCATCCATCCATATCGTTTCAAAATTACATTCTCTTGTCCAATAGTGTGCCAGTTCGTGGATAAGTGTCTCATAGTTTTCAGTGTGGAGCAAAATAATGCCATCCATGCCATTATTTGATCCACCGTATCCCAGCGTATCTGCTAATGTAGCCTGTGTAATTGTGATATCATAATCTGTTGGATATGACAATCCAGATACTTCTTCTAAAACAGGCAGGCTCTCGGTTGCAGTACGCATCATTTCATTTGCCCATTCATCTTCACCATCCCAAAACTCTATTGTGATTTTTATATCTTTTTCTGTAAGGTGAATGATGTCGTTGATCACTTTCATCTCTGTGACATGGACAGCATCAACAAAGCATGATCTGTCCCAATTTAATCCTTTATCGAAACTATATATGGTCTTATCTGACTGTTGCGTTTTCGTGTAGTCATTTCTGTTAATGGAAACTTCATATTCATCGGGTATGGATACTGTGACTTTGGTGCTGTCTCCGTTTTTGTTTATATGGAAAGCGGCAGTGTTCTTTTGGACGGGAATATCATACTCAACATTGAACTTGTAACTCTTTCCATACCAAATATTTTTGTTAAACTCAAAGGTGTAATAGTCACATTTTGCATCAAGTTTGAATAAATTTATATCATCATCACCATCATAAGCACGAATGTTTTTGATGCCATTTGGAAGTCTATAATTTAATATTGAATAATATCCTCTCCAAAGACGGGTGTCAGTGTCATGATTTGAAAAAATGAACTCTTTGGAAACATGAACAACCATTTCTTCTGGTATTACTTCATATGTAGCATCAATTTCAATGATATTCTGGTCCCAATCCGCAGATGCAATAGGTAACGCGCCAAATACCAGAAAAATAAAAGTTAAAAGAAGCGCGAAAATAAATGCGAAAAGCGTGTTTTTTCTGATTTTTGACATCGTGTGCACCCGTTTTTGCTGCTTTTTTCATTTTTATGTTTTTGAAAGTGTAATTGCAGCGCTGGCTCAATAATATATAATTTACGTGTACATCCATGTAATTGTTATGAACATAATTTTTTGGTTTATGGACAAAAACAGAAGTGAAAATAACACAGTTGATGTGCAGATTTCACATTGTGTGCCAAAGAGCAATGCATTTAAGCAAAGAGACAAATCACATTTCAGATAAGATCGTTAAAACACGGAGACAATTTTATGGAATACTGGCAGCCAAAATATGAAACAATGGATTATGATGAACTCAATAAGTTGCAACTTAAACGCTTGAAAAAAACGGTTGCCAGCGTCTATAAAAATGTTCCTTTCTATGCCGGAAAGTTCAAACAACAAGGTGTTGTTCCGGATGATATCACATATTTGGATGATGTAAATTTTCTTCCATCAACAATAAAGCAAGACCTTCGTGACAATTTCCCATTCGGGTTGTTTGCAGTTCCTAAAAAAAATATTGTGCGCATCCATGCTTCATCAGGCACAAGCGGGAAACCGACTGTTGTGGGATATACTGCACAGGATATCGATACATGGTCTGACCTGATGGCACGCGACCTAATGATGGTTGGTGTCAGGTCGGATGACGTGTTCCAGAATGCTGTCAATTATGGTCTGTTCACAGGCGGTTTGGGTGTCCATTACGGTGCTGAGAAGTTGGGTGCCATGACTGTTCCAAGCGGTACCGGAAACACGGTCCGACAACTTGAGATGATGATCGACTATGGTGTAACTGCATTACACTGCACGCCTTCGTATGCTCTTTATCTTGCAGAGACCGCAGAACAGATGGATATACTGGATAAACTATCGTTAAATATAGGGTGTTTTGGCGCTGAGCCGTGGTCATCGAATACAAGAAAGGAACTGGAAAGTGCGCTTAACATCAAGGCATATGATTCATACGGACTTTCCGAGATGTTTGGTCCGGGTGTTGCTTTTGAATGTGAGGAGCAGGATGGGCTACATATATGGAGCGACCATTTCCTTGTCGAAGTACTAGACTCTGATGGTGAGCATGTTGCAGAGGGGGAGAAAGGTGAACTTGTTCTGACATCCCTCACAAAAGAAGCGTTGCCGCTTATCAGGTATCATACAGGTGATATTACACGCCTCTTGGAAAGCGAATGTGCATGTGGCAGGACTACCCAAAGAATATCAAGGGTACTTGGCAGGGCTGATGATATGCTCATTGTGAGAGGAATTAACGTGTTCCCGTCACAAATCGAAGACGTGATCGCAAAGATCCCGGAGGTTACTGAGCATTTCCAGATACTGCTTGACAGAAACCAGCACAGGATGGATGAGATCACAGTAAGGGTTGAACTTGAGGAAGGTGTATTTACCGGTGAACTGAAAGACCTTGCATCAGTGCGAAAACATGTAGAGGGTGAATTGAAGGCGGTGTTGAATATCAGGACAAATGTGGAACTTGTTGAGAAGGGAACAATTCCAAGGACTGCCGGAAAAGCGCAAAAGATAGTTGATCGGCGCAATGCATTGTGATTTATGTGATTTTTTGGCGCGACCTACCAAAACAATTATATATGTTTCATTCATGTAAATTTGATGTGAAAGATATCTCAATATAGGATAATCTTATTGATAATTTTGACAAAATTTATATTAATATTGTATTAAAAGGTGATACTATGCCCCATGTTATGGAAATGCTTGGAAAAGCAAAAGTTGTTGTTGAGAATGGTAAAGTGGTAGAGGTCGGTGAGCCGCAGGTTGAATGGTGTCCGATATTCGATAAAATGCGCGGAATTAAGAAAATAACATCTGAAGAGGTCAGGAAAAATATGGAATTCCGTATTTCCGATTTTGGCATGTTCACAGATGACCGCCAGCTGGAACTTGAGGTTTTTGTGGGATTCGGAGCATCCGAGATTATGATGACAGGACTGAGACGAGGTATTCTTGATACGACCGTAACAGTTTGTGACGGTGCCGGAACTGTGATCACCAATAACCCAAAACTGGTTCAGGGTATGGGTGCGAGAATCTCGGGTCTTGTTGAAACTGAACCTATTGATGGTATCATGAATGGTATTGGTCAAAATGGCGGGATCGTACTTGATACATCAACTGCCAAGATCGACCCTGTTGGAGGAGTCAGGAAGGCGGCAGAATTGGGCTACGAGAAAATTGCTGTGTCTGCTATTGATCCTGATACTGCAAAGGCACTAAGGGCTGTCGAATCCGAGCTTGGTATTGACCTGACGATCATAGGCGCACATATGACCGGAGTTAGTCGGGATGATGCACTAAAATTGCTTGATTATCTGGATATCACTACCGGATGCGCGTCTAAGAATGTGCGCGATGTTATCAAGCCTCTTGCGCAGGTCGGAACAGCGGTTCCACTGTTTGCGATTACCCAAAAAGGCAAGGAACTCATGCTTGAGCGTGCAAAAGAGGTTGAGAGTCCTATTTTGATCAATACGATGCCGCTTCCGGTGTTGCCGGAGCATAAGCAGCCGCGTGAACTTATTTGATTGTGCTTGCCCATGTGAAGATTATAAATTGTTGATTAACGTTAGCGCAAGTTGTCACACTTAATAATGGATTAGTAGTTACGACTTATATTGCGGATAGAATAAAGGTATTTGTATAGCTGGTTTCGATAGCTCACTTTCCGAATCATTGGTTTTATAATTTAGAAAACCACGATCATCTGACATTATTCAATGTTTAGGAAAAAGATTTGTTCTCAAAATATACCTCTGGAAAGTGAGTGATAAAATGTCGATGCACATTTCAAAAATTCAAACCCCGCA